>SKZA01000331.1 GCA_007127595.1 Kiritimatiellia bacterium | reverse complement strand
CGATCCGCCTGTTTCGCGATGATCGCCAGAAAGCGCCGCGCATCCTCGGGCTTTTCCATGGCTCCGTCCATCAGCGTCTCCATAAAACCCTTGATACTGGTGATCGGCGTGCGCAATTCGTGGGAAACGTTTGCGACAAAATCGCGCCGCATACTTTCCAATCGCCGAACGCGAGTCACATCGTTCATCACGATTAAGGTGCCGAGGCGCTGACCGACCGGATCGGTCAATGCATTACTCGTCAACTGCACGTGCCGTTCCGGACTTCCACGCAGGGCAATATCCGCATCCACGGGTTCATCCTTTGAAGAGGCGCGCCGGATGAACTGCAGCAATTCCTCCTGCCGAATCAATTCCGTTACGCGATACCCTTCCACTTCAACGTTCTCGGCGTTTAACATGGCACGGCCCGCACGATTCATACTGATGACGTGCCCTTCGGTGTCGATGGCCATGACACCTTCAATCATACTCGATAAGACGGCTTCCTGCGTCTGCTGCCGCTCCTGCTCGACCAGGCTGCGCAAATGCAATTGGTGGGCCATCCAATTCAATTCCGAAGACAGCTCCCCCAGCTCCGTGCGATCGTCGGCGGCAAGCCGCGGCGTAAAATCGCCGTTCGCGTAGGAGCGAACCGTATCACGAATGCGACCCAATCGGCGCGCAAGGGGTATCCATAGTAACCAGGCCAACGCGGCGACAATCACAATAACCGCGAGCCCGAACCATTCAATGCGATGCCGCAAGGCCACCGGATCGCCGCCATTATAGAAATCGGCGGATAGACCAATTAACACCGCCAAGAGCGCCAAGGCGCAAAGCAGGTAACACAGCGCCCAGCGAATTAGTATACTTCCTCTACGCATGGCGTTCACTGTTCACGGAATCGATAGCCCACGCCTCGAATGGTCTCAATGTACTCGCCGCACGCGCCCAGCTTGCGACGCAAGCCCACCATCTGCACATCGACGGAACGATCCGTTACGGCATAATCCTCGCCCTTAACGTTATCCACAATCTGCTGCCGCGTAAAAACCCAGCCGGGCTTGCGCGCGAGGAAATGCAACACACCAAACTCCGTCGCCGTCAGGTCAATCTCTTCCCCTTTCACCGTCACGCTATGTTTCCCGGGATCGATCACCAGTTCGCCCAAACGGAGTACAGCGGTTTCGGGCGGCGCCTCCTGACGCTTTCTGCGTAGAGAGGCGCGAACCCGGGCGATTAACACCTTCGGACTAAAGGGCTTGGTGATGTAGTCATCGGCGCCAAGCTCCAAGCCGAGGACAATATCGCTCTCCTCGCTTTTGGCCGTCAGCATGACAATCGGCACATGAGCCGACTTCGGGTTGTTCTTCAGGTTCTTGCAGACCTCCAGACCGTCGAGGCCGGGCAGCATCAAGTCAAGGAGCACCAGGTTTGGCAAGGATGCGGACGCACGCGCCAAGGCATCCTCGCCGGATGCGACGATTTCCACCTGAAACCCTTCCTTCGCGAGATTGTATCGGATCAGCTCCTGAATGTCCTCTTCGTCTTCAACAACCAATATGCGTTCGCGAGCCATGATCGCTCCTTTCAAAATTGCCCTATTCACCGGGACAGCTTACAGTGGGGAGAATCTATGTTTGCATACGATTAGGAACATGCGAATAAGGCATTAGGCCGGGCCCTTCGCCAAGACTTCAGTATTTCCAAATGCCCATGCGACGTATAGCGGAAAAATCGGTGATCTACTTTGACGGCCTCTGTCATCTCTGCCACCGTTCCGTCCGCTTTATCGCCCGGCGGGATCCCCGAAAACTATTCCTTTTCTGCCCCCTGCAGTCGTCGACAGGCCGCGATATGATGCAACGCCTCGGCATGGACGCGCACGAACCGGGCTCGATCATCCTTGAGGAAGACGGTCGGCTTCACCTACGCAGTGCGGCCGCATTGCGCATTGCGCGCCGCCTTCGGGCGCCCTGGCCGTTGCTCGGCGCATTCTGGATCGTGCCCCGGCCGATACGTGACGCGATATACGACTGGATTGCCCGCAATCGCTATCGCTGGTTTGGGAAAATGGACGCCTGCCCGCTGCCCGAGGAGGATATGCGGGATCGGTTTGTGGGGGAGTAAGGGTGTCGCGTGTCGGGTGTCGAGTGTTCAGTCTTTGAACAGAAGCTCGCAGAGAACAGGATGGGAGTTCGATGATAAATGTTGAACGTTCCCGTCCACCCCACGCGACACGCGACACCCGACACCCTCTACAGCACCCGCTCCAAATACCGCCAGACGGTTTCCGCCATTATCGCGTGGCCTTCTTCCGTCGGATGAATGCCGTCGCGCAGGTTCAGCACGGGATCGCCGGCCACCCCTTCGAGTAGAAACGGGATCAGCACGGCATCGTGCTTGTCGGCCAGGTCCCTGAACATCTGTTCAAAATCGCTGATGTACGGTTCCCCGTAATTCACGGGCATGCGCATGCCGCCCAGGACAAACCGCACATCGGCATATCGTTCTCGCGTGCGCGACATAATTTCGTCCAGGTTTTCACGAATCCGTTCCACGGGCTGGCCGCGCAACGCGTCGTTCGCGCCGAGGGCCAGCACCAGAACGGATACCGGCTGACGCAATACCCAGTCGAGACGGTTCAAGCCATCCAGACTGGTATCGCCGCTGACACCGGCATTGACGGCTCGGTACTCATATTCATGTTCATCCAGTTTTTGTTGAATGAGCGCAGGAAACGCGTCTTCGGGATCGAGATAGTAGCCAGCGGTCAGACTGTCGCCGAGGAAGAGGATGACTGAACGGTCGTCTGTTTCAGATGATGGCTGCGTGTCGAGCGCAGGCGGATCCCGATCCGGCGACGGCGAACAGCCGGCGACAAACAAAAGAACTATGCTATAGAGTATGGGAGCTATCCAGAAGCCCAATCGCGGACGGGACGGAGCCCGTCCCTCCAATGGGTCATGGCCTATCACTGGAGGGACGACCTCCGTGTCGTCCCGATATTTTAAAGGATACTTCATGAAGTTTGTGTCAGTTTCACCGCCAACCAATGACAAAGGTAGACGAAAGGTACCACATCATGATGTTAAAAGTAGAGGGTGTATCAAAGTCATTCAGGAGCGGGAACCGCAAGCTGACCGTTCTGAAGGACGCGAACTTTGTCATGAACGCCGGCCAGACCTGTGCGGTGATCGGCCCCTCCGGCAGCGGGAAAACCACCCTGCTTGGCATTTGCGCCGGGCTGGATCGTCCGACGACGGGGCGTGTGTGGATGGAAGATATCCTTCTCAATGATCGGAGCGAAGACGAGTTGGCGCGTCTGCGTAATGATTTGACCGGCTTCGTCTTCCAAACCTTTCGCCTCATTCCGTCGCTGACCGCCCAGGAAAACGTCATGGTGCCTGCGGAACTGCGCGGATCAGCCGACGCACGCAACCGGGCCCGCGCCCTCCTTGCCGAGGTCGGGTTGGAAGATCGTACACATCACTACCCTGCCCAGCTATCCGGCGGCGAACAGCAACGGGTCGCCATCGCCCGCGCGTTTATCAATAAACCCCGCATCATCTTCGCCGACGAACCTACGGGCAATCTCGACGAGGAAACCGGCGCGCATATTCTCGATCTCCTCTTCGACCTGAATCGGAACGAAGGCACTACGCTGATGCTGGTCACGCACGACCATGAGCTGACCCGCCGGGTCCAACGCATTGTCAAACTCAAGAACGGCCAAATCACCAACCCACAAACATAAACCATTAACCCTTCTTCCCCATTCTGGCTCCTGCGCATGGCCTGGCGCGACAGTCGCGGCAGCCGCATGCATCTGGTGTTGTCTGTG
>SKZA01000355.1 GCA_007127595.1 Kiritimatiellia bacterium | reverse complement strand
TGTTGTGCGCGGGGATGCTGTCATTTGGCGCTTTGGCATCGCGCGCGGACGAGTTGTCGGCGGCGGAGCGGGAACGTCTCGATCCCATGCTGACGCTTGGGGGCTGGACCACGGAGGATTACACGGAGGGGATCGGGGATCTGGTTCTCCCGTTGCATTACAGCGGCCAAGGGTTGCTGTTCTTGAATCCCCGTTTCAGTTATACGGATCGCAGCGAGGAAGAATACAACATCGGCATCGGTTACCGTCATCTATTAAACGACGGCCGTGCGATCGGCGGGGTGAACGCGTATTTCGACCGTCGCGAGACGGCGCGCGGAGCGACGTTTGATCAGGTGGGGTTCGGCGCCGAATACTTGTCGCACTGGGTGGATGCGCGCGCCAACATCTATCTCCCGTTGGACGATGAGGAGCGGGTGAACGAGTTTACGACGACGGAGGAATCGGTATCGCGTCGTACGAGCGCGTCGACGGAGACGTATTGGGACGATCCGTATGCGAGAGGTCACAACATCTTTCAGGACCTCGAGACGATCCGGCGGACGCGCACGCGGACGACGACGACAACCACGATGCGCCATTTTCATGAGTACGAAGTCGCCATGCGCGGTTGGGATGCGGAAGTCGGCGTACGCCTGCCGCTGGAACCGATCGAGGAGTATGCGCGACTGAAGGCGTTCGGCGGGTACTACAAGTATCATGGTCGACGGGGCCTGGATGACATCGACGGATTCCGGGGTCGCTTGGAGGTGCACATCAAGCCGTCCTTCGTGGTGGATGCGGTGTATTACTCGGATGATGAGTTGACGGGCGGGAACTATTCGATCGGCGCGTACGTGTCGTTGCCGTTGGACTTTGCGAACATCGCGAATCGTCGGAACCCGTTTGCGGGCGCGGCGGAGCGTTGGGATGCGGGACGTGAAGGGGAGGATCTGCGTTATCGTTTGACGGACATGGTGCGCCGCGATCCGCAGATTCGTACGCTGATGGCGGAACCGGAGGAACAGGTGGAGTTGGCGGCTACGGAATCGAAATCGTCGACGAAGGAGAAGGTGGACGTGAGCCGTCAGACGTTTACGGTGGCGACGGATATCACATTTGTGGACGGGACGCGGGGTTCGGATGCGAATCCGGGGACGTTCGAGGCGCCGAAGAACACGGTACAGGGCGGGGTCAACCAGCCCCGGCGCATGGTGTTCGTGCATGACATGCCCTGGGCGTACAATGAGAACGTGGTCATGACGGAAGGGGTATACCTGCGTGGGAGCGGGGCGCCGATCCCGGCGTTCGGGGGCAAGTCGTACGGGAGCGGGATTCATCCGATCATCAACGGCGGCGGGATGGGGCCGACGATCACGATGGCGGACAATACGATCGTGCAAGGGTTCCGGATCATGAATACGGTGAATCCGCCGGCGGGCGATGGGATCTTTTCGTCGACGGGACGGAACCTGATCATTGCGGACAACATTTTCCAGAACAACATTCACGGGGTGCTCATCGATGCGGTGGGTGACGTGAATGTGGTGTTGTCGCGGAATCATTTCTTCCAGAATGCGGCGGCAGGGGCCTTGATCACGGGTATGGGCGCCAGCGGTTCGTATGAGGGAATGTTTGTGGGCAACACGTTCATGTACAACGACGGTCCCGGTATGGTGTTGACGCCGTTCAACTATGATCGGGTGGATGTGCAGTTGTACAATAACGAGTTCTCGTTCAATAACGGACCGGGACTGCTGGCGCTTATGCAGGCCGACGAGCGTCTGCATTTCCTAGCCAACGGGCTGGTGGCGAATGGAAATGAAGGCCCCGGCATGATGCTGTTTGCCAATAGTGCGAATGCGGACATTCGGATGGACCTGGCCAATGTGACGGCGCGGAACAACGTGGGTCCCGGCCTGATGATCAATGCCTTCGGCGGAGCGACCTTCGATGCCCGGATCTCGAACAGTCGTTTTACCGGAAATGATGGGGGGGGCGCGTTCCTCTTTGCCCAGGACTTTGATATCTCAATGGCAGAGGTGCGCAATAGCGTGTTCTCTCAAAATCTCGGCCCCGGTTTGCAGATGCAGCAGAACAATTCGGACTTGGCGATGTCGGTGGTTTCGGGCGGGAGGTTCAACGCCAACATGGGCCCCGGGCTTCAGGTTGGTCAAGGGGGGAACCTCTTCGGCTTGATGAATCTGTCCGGGTTCAAGGCCAACAATAATATGGGAGAAGGCGTCTTCTTCGATCAGGATAATGCGATCTTGTCCGTGGGTGTCATGGGGATGCCGAAAGGCTTCGATGGCGTCGTGGGCGAGGTGGCGGACCTGATCGGATTAGGGCTGCCCAATGAGCTCAGGCGATTCTTCCGGGCGTCGGGACCGGTCACCGCAAATGGAAACATGAGCGACGGTATATTCGGCGATGTGGTTGCAGGCGAATTGGCGCTCGGCGCCTTCTTCGACATCACCGCGCACAACAACCAGAACGTGGGCTTCGATGTCTTTGTGGACGGGGGCACGTTGGGTGTCGGGCTTGCCGGCTCTACTCGAAACCTGGCCGAAATTCTTGAGTTGGGTTCCGATGTAGTCGGCCTCTTAGGCTTGGACATTCCGTTGGCCATCCCCGGCGACGGGCGAATGCGGATGCATAATAACGACATCGGCTTCTTCTTCGGCGTCAATGGCGGGCTGGGCGCGGTAAACCTGGTCGCGGGCGTCGAAACGCGCAATAACAGCGATTGGGGCTCGATCATTGCTGCGGAAGGCGGCTTATTCGCGCTCGGCGCCGCGGCCCGGATCGATACCCGCTGGAATGGGGTGAATCCGTTCGACCCGATGGACCCGGCGGGCGGCCTGTTGTTGGACGTCACCGCAGACGGTTTGGCCCTGGGCCTGCTGGCGGATATCAACGCCAGGCATAACCTTGGGCACGGAATTCGAGCAGACGTGCAGAGCGACGGCGTCGCGGCCTTGATCAGCCTGTCGACGGACGCCCTGCGTCCACTGGCAAGCGCCCTGTCCGAAACGTTTACCGGCGAGCCGTACGATCTGCCCGGACAGCCCTGGGGACCGGTGGTGGCCAGCCAGAACTTCGGCCCAGGCTTTGCGGCGAATGTGGAGGGCGACGCCCTTGCCTTGGCGGCCTTCCTGGATACCCACGCGGAAGGGAACACGGGACACGGCTTCGATGTCAACGTCGCTTCCGAAAACGGAGTGGCGCTGGCGGCCTTCCTGTCGAGCGACCTGCTCTATAACATCGTTCCGGGATTGTTGGGCCTCGGGCCTCTGCCCGGCGCGGGCCTCGGCGGGATCCAAGCCAATAACAATTGGGGCGATGGCATCCGGCTCAACGTTGAAGGCGACGGCACGGCCCTGGCCTTGATGGCGGGTGTGGAAGCGGCCGGCAATCAGCTGGGCGGAATCGCGGCAAACGTCGAGAGCGACGACTCCGATGCCATCCTGTTGATGTTTGACGTAACGGCCATGGATAACGAAGCCGCGGGAATGGACCTGCAGGTTTCCGCTCAATGGGACGCCACCGTTGCGATGCTGCAGTCCGGCGCCTTCGGCAATGCCGCGCGCGGCATCAACATGAACGTCTCGGCTGACTTGGGTAACGTGTACCTGCTGCTGGCCGGCGTGGATTCGATGGGCAATGATCTGCACGGCATTCGCGGTAATCTGAACGCCGGGTCGGATTTGGCCGTGGTTATGACGTCAGTGAATGCATCGGACAATCTACGTCATGGCGTGTTGCTGAATGGCGCGGCGGGGAATGACGCCTACGTCTGGGTCGGCGATTTGGCCCTGGGCTTGGGGAATAACCAGTTCGGAGGTGTATT
>SKZA01000114.1 GCA_007127595.1 Kiritimatiellia bacterium | reverse complement strand
TGGAAATCTCCGAGGTGAGTCGGCGCGTCAATTTTTCGATCTCGCCCAGGGACATCGTGGACGGATCACAGACCACCCCGCCTTTCGCGCCGCCGTATGGGATGTTCACCACGGCACATTTCCATGTCATCCACATCGCCATCGCCTTTACTTCATCGAGTGTGACCTCCGGATGATAACGGATACCGCCCTTCGCGGGGCCGCGTTCGAGATTGTGCTGCACGCGATACCCCTCAAATACGCGCACGTTTCCGTCGTCCATCTGGATAGGGATGGAAACGATCAGCGTGCGCTTACAACTTCGCAGTTTTGCGTGGATGCTCGGATTCAGCGCAAGTTTCTCTGCCACCATATCCAGTTGCCGGCACGCCATTTCCCATGGATTAAACGCTGTTGTCATATCCCACTCCCTTTCTCGTCGTCACCTTACACAGCATACCCAATAGTAGCGTGCCCAGCCGTCGCGGCAGCGTCTAGCGGGGACAATCCCTTTCACTTTATCGAGCTTTCCCTGATGCATGGCCTCCCAATTATTTTGACGATCGTCAAAATAATTGGGAGAGGCGGGACCATCAGGAAGGGGCGCGCATGGTCAGCGCCTAGCAGCCCGTTGAAAAACGTTTGTTGGGCGTGCCATCCACCGCCTCACGGCCGTGGCTACGAAGAAAACTCCAATGTAAGCCGCGCCCGCTCTGAAATAGGCGCTTCGCTTCACTTCAGAGCCCGTGAGGGCGTGGACGATGTGGCCCCGAGTTCTTCAACCGGCTGCCTGGAGCCGTTCCGGGCATAACGCTTGCGCGGGGCGATGTGATTTGCGATAGTTCGCGGGCCGTTCTATGGTGTAAATAAACAATATCTGCAACCCCGATGAAACGACGACTGTTAATCATGCTATGCGCCTTTTGGGCGTTGCCGACGCTGAATGGCGTCGCTGCGGAATACATTCCGGTGGACGGCTTTGCAGCCTCCGTCAATAACCGGGTCATCACGGTCGGGGAAGTCATGTCCGCCCTGCAACCGATTGAACGCCAATTACGGACCGTCTATTCCGGACGCGCCCTGATGAGCCGCTTGGAGGACGCCTATCACTCCGTGTTGGACTCCATGATCGAGAATGCGCTGATTCTGGAAGAATTCGAACGCAAGGACGGACGCATTCCCTCCCAACTGGTGGATGAACACATTCAAGGGATTATTGCGGAAAACTTTCAGGGCGATCGCGGCGCGTTCATGCGACAACTCGCCGAAGAAGGAATCAGCATGGAGGAATGGCGTCGTGACGTTCGCGACCGACTGGCCGTGATGTTTCTGCGACGCGAGCAGGTACTGCCCAACGTCGTCGTATCACCTCGCCAGGTCCGGGACGAATACGAACGGCGCCTTGAGGAGTTTACAGAACCCGGCGGTGTGCGCGTACGTATGATTGCCCTGCCTCGCGAAGCCACCACCGAAATCCCGCAGCCCGAGGTATTGGCCGAACGCTTGCGCGCCGAAGCGGCGGACGGAACGGATTTTTCCGAATTGGCCCGCACATATTCTCAGGACGCCCGCGCGGAGCGAGGCGGCGACTGGGGCTGGATCGATCCCGGCATCCTGCGCTCGGAACTCGCCGACGTTGTCACGGCCCTCGCGTCCGGAGCAGTCAGCGACGTTGTGGATACGGGCGACCAGCTATATATCGTTAAAGTGGAGGATCGGCGCGCGCCTTCCGTAACGCCTTTTTCGGAAGTCCGCGATCAACTGACCGAAGAAGTGCGGCGCATCGAAGAAGACCGAATCTATCGCGCGTGGATCAATCGCTTGAAAGAACGGCATCACGTGTATCGCCATGAATTGTCCCGTTCTGAAATGCGCTTCTAACAACGCATCATTCGTTTCGGGAAGATCCCATGCCCACGAAGAATCAAGTCACGCGGTCGCGCCCGCTCGTCATCGGCATTACACTCGGCGACATCAACGGGATCGGCCCGGAAGTCGCGGTACAGGCAGCCTTCCGCAAGCGACCGACCGGCGTCCGCGTCGTGTTGATCGGCGACCCTGCGACCATCGTTCGCGAAGCGCGTCGCTTGCGTAAACCGCCGCCGCGCGCCTGGGCGCCCGATCAATCATCCGTACCGTCACATGTCGTCACGATCTGGAACCCGACACCGGATGCCCGCGTCCGGCGACAGCCGGGACGCTGTACCGCGCCCGCCGCGCGGGCCGCATACGAGTGGATCGTCGCCGCCACCGCAGCCGCGCAACGCGGCGCCCTCGACGCGATCGTTACCGCACCGATCAGCAAGGAAGGCTTTATGAAGGCGGACGTTGACGTGCCCGGCCATACGGAACTGTTGGCACAATTGACCTCGACAGATCGCTACGAAATGATGCTGCTTGCAGATGACTTTCGTGTCGTGCTCGCCACGCGCCACGTGCCTATACGGCTTGTGGCCTCCATGCTGACACCTAACGGCATCCGGCAAGCCATTGAGATGACCGCCGACGCCCTACAGTGGCTGGGCTGTCGCCGGAAGCGCATCGCCGTATGTGGGCTGAACCCGCACGCGGGCGACGGGGGCGCCATCGGCGACGAGGAGCAACGCATCATCGGACCCGCCATACGCGCAGCCAAACGCAAGGGCGTTCAATTGACCGGACCCGTTCCGGCCGACAGCGTCTTCCGGCAGGTGCGGCGGGGCGCCTATGATGCGGTCCTCGCCATGTATCACGATCAAGCATTGGCGCCGTTCAAGATGGTCGCTTTTGAGAAAGGCGTCAATCTGACACTCGGTCTTCCCATCATACGCACCTCCCCCGATCATGGCACGGCGTATGCGTTGGCCGGAAAAGGGAAGGCGGATCCTTCCAGCATGATGGAAGCGGTACGGCTGGCCGCGCGACTTGCCGGCCGCACCAATCCGTGGCGTCGGCCATGAAACGGTCCCGCCCATCCGATATCAAGCAGCTATTAACGGAACTGGATTGTCTGCCCAGTCGCGTGCTCGGTCAGAACTTTCTCGTGGATGAAAACATTCTCCACATCATTCTCGAATCGGCGCACCTCGCCGAAGACGATGTCGTGCTGGAAATCGGTCCGGGCCTGGGCGTGTTGACGGAACATCTGGCCAAACGCGCAAAACGCCTGATTGCGATCGAGAAAGATCCCAAACTGGCCGCTTATCTGCGCGAGGCTTTCGCGTCACAACCTGCGTTTCACCTGATTGAGGACGATGCGCTGAACCAACCGCTGCGCGACCTGCTCCGTGACAAAGGGATCACCCATGTCATCTCCAACCTGCCCTACTCGGCAGGGACACGGATCCTGATGGAACTCGTGGATGCGGAACATCGCCCGCTGCGCATGGTCGTGATGCTGCAAGTGGACGTGGCGGAACGCCTCGCAGCCTTACACGGGTCCAAGGCCTACGGCTTGGCAAGCATTCATGCGCAGATGTTTTACGATGTGGTCTTGCGCAAGGTGGTGAGTCCGACATGCTTCTATCCGCCGCCCGACGTGAAATCCGCCATCGTCGAACTGTATCGGCGCGCGCACCCACAAACACCGCTGCGTAACACCACACACTTTAACGGCCTGCTAAAATGGTGCTTCTCACAGAGACGCAAACAACTCGGCCGTATTCTGTTGAACGCGCCGGACACCATCGTATCGCCCGGCAGCGATGTGAAACATGTGCTTGAAGAAAGCGGGGTGCGCCCCGACCAACGCCCGGAATCGATTCCCGTGGCCACTTGGGGCGCACTATCGAACGCATTAAGCGATACTTGATCCCGATCCCGGCTCCGCAGAGCGTCGCCCAGGCGGCATGTTGGAGGTCTTGCCGAAATCTGGGCGACGCTCCGCCGAGCCGGGCCTTGTGA
>SKZA01000381.1 GCA_007127595.1 Kiritimatiellia bacterium | reverse complement strand
TCCGTCCAATTGATATCCGTCTCGCCATCGGTGCCGGTATAATGGGCCGCCGCTCCTTCAAAATAGAGCTCCCATTGCGTATCGCCGGCTGAGTTGCGCAGGGCGACGCCCACCGAACCGTCGTCTTCCCAGATCCAGCCGTTTTGCATGCGGATCGAGAAAGTCTGTCCTTCGCTCAACGAGGAGGCAAACGGCCGAATCGCTGCGACCCAGTTACCACCCTCGTGGGACCAGAAGCCGAATCCGTTGGCGCCGATAAAGGTACCCGCTTGGTCTTCGCTTCCTTCAATCGTCCACGGCTCAAAGCCGGAGCCGCCGTTCGATCCGGTGTCCCAGCCATCGCCATAGTTGCCGGCATGATCTTCCGCCAGCACGCCGGCCCCGCCGCCTGAGCCTTCAATTTCCCCACTGACGCGGATTTCATTGGCGCCGACATCGAGGGCGACACCCGGAATCGTCCATTCCGCGGCTGCCGGAACGGTTCCGCTTAAGCCCGTCAAGGCGTTGGACCAGGTCAGGTCACCGATGATCCCGCTCGCCGTACCGCTGAGAGTGTAGACGGGTGCGCTGATCGTAATTGGGCCGACCGGATCCGTGATCACGATCGGCGACGAGCGAATGGTCACTTGAAAGTATTGGCCTCCATTGTTTCGGACCACCGTATCTTCTCCGTTGGTCGCTTCCAAATAATAGAGGATCACGGTACCGGCCGGGAAGGTCCCGAGATTGGCATTAAACCAGTACCCGTTTTGCGATCCCCATTCCGCGTTCAAGGACATGACCACGGAATTCCAGGTGACCTCGTCCGTTGAGTAATAGAGCGTGACGCTTTCTACGCCCTCCTGCGGGCCGGCCTCTGCGTCGACATAAAGAATCGTCGCTTCCGTGGCGGAGCCGTCGCGCGGCCAGTTGCTAATATTGTTCACCCACAGGTCGGGGCCCTCGCCTTCGCCTACGATCATCCTGTAATCGTTTCCGTCATTGTCATCCCAGACGGTGGTTTCCCCTTCGCCTTCAACGGCGATGACATAGTCGATCACGGTTCCGGCCGGATACGCGCCGAGATTGTAGTTGTACCAGTTTCCGCCCTGACTGCTCCAATCGGCGTTCAAGGTCATCGGCGCCGTCGACCATTCCTCGTTACCGTCGATGCTGTATACCAGCACGACATTGGTCACATCGCCGGCGGGACCCGCTTCCGTATTGATCCAGATTTCGCTGGTGGGCGTGATGTCGCCGTCGAACGGATAGTGATGCGTGCCGCGGACCCACAGCGGGGCGGCGACCGTCCCGGCCACGAAGATCTTGGATTCCTTTCCATTCAGGCTGAAGGAGATTCGTCCGCCGCTGACAGTGACTTCTTCCGATGGGTTCAGTGCATTCACGAACACCGTGCCGTCATCCTTGCTCACTTCCGGATTAATTGATTCTGTATGGTCGGCGGTATTGAACGCGACCAGCGCCTGCTCGTCGTCATAGGTCCGCAGGAAGGCATAGGCGCCGCGACCGTGCTGCGTACTCCAGCGTTCCTGAAAGCTGCCGCGCCGCAGACTGATATGGTCGGCCCGCGCCCGGTTAAGCGCCGCGATATGCTGATAGAGTGGCGCATTGGTTTGCGCGAGTTTGTTTCCTTGCGCCGGGCCGGGCTGGAAACCCTTGTCGAACATGGTTTCGCGCTGGTGATCGTGATCGTCATAATTGGGGCCCGCGTTTTGTCCGTTTCGGTGTCCGCCCTGTTGGAAGGCGTGTTCCGTACCGTAAAAGAGACAGGGTACCGGGGTGGCCGTGTACAGGAAGGTCAAGGCCGGCGGCATGATCCATTCGATGTGTCCCGGGTTGCTGCCAGCCTCGAGGCCGATGCGGTTCACGTCGTGGTTGTCAATGAAAGTGACGAGGCGGTCACGGCCTTCGCCGTAAGCATGTTTGAGGTTCAGCGTTTCCGTCAGTTGCGCGGTGCGATTTCCGTGCACGAACACGCCCATGAAGGTTTGGCTCATGGGAAAGAACAGGGCCGAGTTAAAGGAATAACCGGGGTCACGGGCGAATCGGGCCAATGTTTCGTTGTCGTAGGTGAAGTATTCGCCGAAAATAATGAAGTCGTGTTTGCCGCGAAAGGCCGCATGCTGACGCATTTCATGGGCCCAGTCCTTGATCCAGTCTTCCTCCATGTGCTTGATGGCGTCGACACGGAATCCGTCCACATCGGTCGCGTCGATCAAGTTTTTGAACGCGAGCGTCAGCCATTCGCGGACATCTTCGCGACTGGTACGCAGATCGTCGGTGCCCGGAAATGCCCCGATCATGTACTCCGGATAGCTGTCCCAATTGGTGATGCGTCCGTGGTTGTGAAAGAGGTGCAGGTGATCAAAGGGAGGCGCGTGCCGTCGATCCGTCCACCAACCGTGCGTGTCATTGCCGTGCGGCCAGAACTGATTGTTATCCGCCCGATTGTTGCCCCACAAACCGCTCAAGTCGGCCATATGGTTCGGCACCACATCCAGAATCACATACATCCCGCGGGCGTGCATCTCGTCAATCAGGTTCTTGAGATCCTGGAAAGTGCCTTGAGCGGGATCGACACGGAAAAAATCGGTGGGGTGGTAATAGTGATAGGGGGTAAAGCGCGTGTCCAGTCCCTGCCAGTTCATCTGCACGCCGGACAACCAGACGGCGTTGACGCCCATGCCTTCCAGGTAATCGAGATTTTGCAGCAGACCTTTCCAGTCGCCGCCGTGGTGGTAGTTGCGGTTTTCCGGGTAGTGGCGACTGCCGACATACCAGCCTTGTTCCTGTATGTAGCTCAGCGTTTCGCCGCTGGAAGCAAAGCGGTCGGTAAATATCTGGTAGATGTTAATGTCCCGCCAGTCCTCCGGGCTGGGGTGATACTGGAAACTGTCATCTTCAGCGATCCGCGACCGCAAACCGTACACCGGATCCGACGCATTGAACGGGAAGTCCGCCCACACGGATGTTGCGACGAATAATACGCTTAAAAATAGTGAACCCCACTTGATCTTGCTCATATCTTGTTCCCTTTCCATTACGTCGGAGGCTCCAGCGCCCCAGATCAATCAGCCCGGCTCCATTGGCTCAAGCCACCACAACGGAAAGAATACGCAAAACACGAACAAAGGTAAAGCGCTTTACTTATAATTTTATAATTTTGCTATATATACTTTATTATAAAGAACTTACCATTATTTTTGATCTGCAGAATCGATTCTACCTATCCCTAGTGCCCGCCGTCGCTGCATTTCCAATGAGAACATTCGGTATCTGTGGGTCCTTGAGCCCATAACCTTTTATCTTCAGCGTGTTGCGTAGCTTTCTGAAGAGCTTCCCGAAGGGAAGCGACTCCTGAGCCCCGGGCAAGACCCAGGGAATAAAGAAGCCATCCTCGTTGAAAGCTGGCTGCGCAACTAAAACGACCACGCGAGACTGACGCGGGCCCGATGATCGGCGGCGCCGCCCGTCCCCTTGTTGCGTTCGCTGACGGGAATGTCGTATGCGGCGGTTAGGTACAAGCGGTCGCTGTGCGTATAGCCGAGCGCGGGGCCGACATAGGCTCCGGCCTTGTCCGAGCCGCGCAGCGTACGACCGTCCAGACGATTTTCGTCGCGCCATTCGCCGGAGACGTTCATGCCGGCAGTCAACGACTTCTCCTCGGTCAGCAAGGCGTAGTAATGCGTACCGATACGCCACGTCCATTCGTCGCCGTGACGGAATCCGTGATCGCCTTTGGTGCGCAGGTTGTACTGCGTCTCCGCCAGGCCCAGCCACCGCCCCCGCTTGACCATGCCTTTCACGCCGAAAATACCGTCCCACGAACCGCTGCCCGGCGCCAGGTGATGGCCGACGGCATGTGGGCGGTGATGTCCGTGATGTTCGGACGCGGCGTCATGTGCCGACGCAGGGGCGTGATGTCGATGTGCGTGTCCATGATGATGCGATGTGCGCGCTTCACGTTCGTCCCGCAGGCGATCGGAGTCGCCCGTCGGCGCCTTGACCCCGCCATATACATCGATGCGATACACGTGGTCGTCGACAAACCGGTTCAGCGCGCGGTACAGCGCGATCAGGGTGGCGTCGCCCAGCCCCGACTCGCTCTCGTCGTCCAGCTTTCGATACACATAGGGCACGCCGACCTGTACGGCCCAGCGATCCGCCAGCCAATGGCTAACGGCCGCCTGCGTCGTATGGCTGTCAAAGGAGTGCCCTCCCCCGGACGGGCGATCGTACCGGCTATACATATGGTAAAGGCTGATGGTGGTGTGCCCGGCGCTTTCGCGCCCGGCCAGTGCCACGTGTGTGGCACAAATATCGCACGCCTCCGTCACGGACCGGACGGACAGCGCACATACGGCAATAAGAATGATTCGTTTAAACATGGTTTCCCTTTCGAAATAATAGCGTTGAATCAGTGGAACCGCTCTACGCGCGGTTCGCCTCGGTTGAATGGAATGCCGACGGGATCGGCAAAGGTCGTCACCTGTTTGTGCGGCCATGGTTTCCGCACGGCCGGGCAGGGGTTAAACGAATCGGGGCGGAGGTACGGGCGGCTTGCCGCCGGGAGCCTCAAGCGGGGGGTGCCCCACAACCTCGTAGTCCAACGCGCGGGGGGCGGGCCGAAGAACGCGGGTCGATGTCGGCTGCAGGCCGAACAGGCGCACGTCATCCACGCGCGGGGCGGGCGCTTCACTGTTCCGCGCAGCCTCCTCTTGCATGCCGCGATTGATCGCCATGCACATGTTGCACGGATTCTGACCGTCGAACGTCTTCCGGACGCCGTCCCACAATGTGGCCTCGCGCGAATAGTCCACGATCATGCCCGTCCACGCGATACCCTGGAGTACGGCCCAATGGCCGCCGCTTAACAGGCATACCAGCAGAACAAGAAATGCGCGTTGAAAGACCTTATCCATTGTGTGACGATTTTCGGCATGGATGATTCCACGCGTCAAGCTGAATGGGACGATGATATCGCCGTCGCGATGGAGTGCGATCCCGCCCTTTTGCCCGTCCTTCCCGAACTACTCGCCGACATCGACGACCTGAGTGGATCCCCAACATCATGCGTTGATTTGCTCCAGCCCTTTGTTACGCCGGCCATGCGTTCGGCGCTGGACCTCGGTTGCGGAAAAGGCGGAATCGCAGTCGAACTGGCCAAGCGTTTCGGTTGGCATGTACACGGCGTGGACGCCATGCAGCCGTTTATTGAAGTCGCCCGCGCGCGTGCCGAGCGGGAGGGGGTAACCGAGCGTTGTGTTTTCGAAGACAACGAAATTCGGACGTTCCTTTCCTCGTTCCGAGAGAAGGTCGACGTGGTGATCCTGTCCAGTGTCGGCCCTGTGTTTGGCGATTATAAATCGACCATCGGCGCCTTGCGCGAACACGTGATTCGCGACGGCTTCATGCTCATCGACGACGCGCACCTCAACTCCGAAACGGATCGCGAGAAGGTCGTATATCCGGGGTACGTCGGGCGCGACGAAATGCTTCGGCAACTGACGGCACACGGCGAAGAGATTGTGAAAGAAGTCATCGCGGCCCCGGAGAGGCTGTTGCGCATCAATCAGCGCAACACGGCCTTGATCCGCAAGCGCGCAGAAGCATTGGTGCATTCACGTCCCGAATTATCGGGCGTGCTTGAACAATATATCGCGCGTCAGGAACACGAAACCGAGGTCCTGGGTCGCGAAGTCACCTGCGCCACGTGGGTCTTACGCGTCCGCTCCCTCTGACCAGCCGACTTGCCCGTGGACTTCGCCACCCCGCGCTTGAACGTTTCTTGCCTCAATGATAAGGTTTGCGGTCATGCCAAAGCATATCATTTATCAGGCATTGTCCGTTGCATTCGATTATCCGGTCGTATTCACGCGGAACCTTTTCGCGCCCGAGAACACGACCCTTCGGGATATGATCTGCCGGGCGGAAGGTCCCACCCCCCGTCGCACGCTCGTTTTCGTCGACGGCGGCCTTGACGCGCGCTCGCCGGAATTGGCCGCGCGAATTTCGGATTGGTTTCAGGCGTACGCGCCCGAGGTGGAGCTGGTCAAGGCGCCTCATGTCGTGCCCGGGGGCGAAGCGATCAAGAATGATTACCGGCTCACTATGGAGATCGTGGACACCATTCTCGAATATCGGTTGTGCCGTCATTCCTGCGTGATGGCCGTCGGTGGGGGCGCGGTACTCGACGCGGTAGGTTTTGCCGCATCGATCGTCCATCGCGGTTTGCGCATGGTGCGCGTGCCCAGCACGACGCTGGCTCAGAACGATGCGGGGGTAGGCGTCAAGAACGGCATGAACCTGCACGGCGGGAAAAATACCATCGGCACGTTTCATCCGCCGTTCGCTGTGCTCAACGATTTTGCCCTGCTCGACACGCTGCCGGACGAACATTGGATCGGCGGCGTGGCCGAGGCGTTCAAGGTCGCGCTGATCAAGGACGCCGCCTTTTTCCGCTCATTATGTGCGGAAGCGACGCGCTATTGCGCGCGCGACGGCGACGCCATGGAGCGTCTGATCATGCGTTGCGCCGAACTGCACCTTGCACATATCCGTACTACGGGCGATGCATTTGAAATGGGCCGTGCCCGTCCACTCGATTTCGGACACTGGGCCGCACACAAACTGGAAGCGATGTCCAATTATCGTGTGCCGCACGGGACAGCGGTGGCGGCGGGGTTGGCTGTGGACGCTTTATACGCCGTGCAATGCGGCTGGCTCGACCCGGCAGACGGTGAGGCCCTGATCCGCGGCTTGTCGGAGACGGGGTTTACGTTGTGGCACCTGGAAATGGAGCGGCGACTCGGCTACGGCGCGCTTGAGTTGCTCGGCGGTCTGGAAGATTTTCGAGAGCATTTGGGTGGCGAGCTATGCGTTACCTTCCCCGACGGCCTTGGGCGCAAGCGGGAAGTCCACGAAATCGATCGAACGGCCATGGAGCAGGCCGTGTTGCAATTGAAGTCGGTTGTTGCACCCCTTCAGGGTGCGGGGTGATGGGGGCGGAATTATTCCCGGGGCGTTGCCCCGGGCTCACGAATGGCACGCCTTCAGCGTGCCCGATAAAGCTCCCCGAAAGGAGTCCGGCGGCGCGGATGAGAATGGATAAGACGGATTAAAGGATAGCTAATAACCACACTCCCTGTAAGGGAGCCACAATAAATCACACGCCCAATGCAATTTCCTGACCAAGCCGGCCGGCACCTGACGTATTGTCTTAACGTGCATCCCGCGGAATCATGGGCGGAATGTTTTGACGCGATTCGCACGCACACGTTGGCCGTGCGCAATCGGGTCTGTCCCGACAATTCCTTCGGGTTGGGTCTTCGTTTGAGCGCGCAAGCCGCTGACGAACTATCCGACCCGGAGACGCTTGACACGTTCCGGACGTTTCTGAACGAGCAAAACCTTTACGTCTTTACCGTCAATGCCTTCCCTTTCGGCCGCTTTCACGGCGGGCATGTGAAAGAGCGCGTCTATCAACCCGATTGGACCACGGACGCGCGACGCGATTACACGATGCGCGTGGCCGACGTCCTGGCCGCTCTTCTTCCCGAAGGCGTGCAAGGCAGCATCAGCACCGTGCCCGGCGCATATAAACTGCTGATTCGCGCCGAGCGGGATCAACAGGTCATGGCGGAACACCTGATGGATACCGTCGCGCACCTTGCGGCCATCCATCGCAACTCCGGTCGGGAAATACACCTCGGTCTGGAACCAGAACCCGCTTGTTTCATCGAAACAACCGAAGAATGCGTGTCGTTTTTCAACGAGATGCTTCTGGCACATGGCCGTACACATCTCTGCGGACTCATCGGTGTGGACCCGAACGAAGCCGAACAGTTGATTCGACGCCATCTCGGCGTATGCATCGACACCTGCCACGCCGCCTTACAATTTGAGGAGTGTGCGACTGTCATCGAAAGGTATCGGGCTGAGGGCATTCGCATCTCGAAGGTGCAACTGAGCGCCGCACTCGAAGCGTTGAACACGGAATCAGCCCGCATGGCGTTGCGATCGTTTGATGAACCCGTTTATCTGCATCAGGTCCACGCCCAGTGCGCGGACGGACGTCTTTTGCTTTGGAACGATCTACCAGACGCGCTCGCGGCGTTGCCGCGTCAACCCATGGCTGAAACCGTGCGCGTTCACTATCATGTGCCGTTGTTCTGGGAAGGGGCCGCGCCGCTGAAATCAACGGCCCGCCTACTGGATCCCCCCCTGTGGAAGCAGCTTGCCAAAGGTGTCTGTTCCCATCTGGAGATTGAGACTTACACGTTCGATGTCCTGCCTGAGGCCCTGAAAGCGGGCACCATTGACGACAGTATCGTTCGCGAATACGAATGGGTCATGGCCCGGCTGGGTTGAAAGCAGGCCCCTGCAGGAAAACCACAACAAAATATTTTTCGCTCCTATCGCGTGCTGACAATGGATGGAACCCGGCTCGGTCAACTTACAACGGAGGATGACATGAAGACGTATCGCATCGACGGGATTACTCTGGAATTGGTTGTCGGCGATATCACGCGTCAAGCCGATTGTCGCGCGGTGGTCAATGCGGCCAATGCGCGTCTGGCCACTGGCGGCGGGGTGGCGGGCGCGATTCATCGCGCTGCCGGTCCCGGCCTCTATGAGGAATGCAAACCGCTCGCACCCATTCGCCCCGGCCAAGCGGTTATTACGGGCGGACACCATCTCCCGAACGAATTCGTTATTCATTGTCTGGGACCGGTCTATGGCGAAGACGAACCGTCCGACAAGCTCTTGGCGGATTGTTATCGCAACGCATTGAAACTTGCAGAGGGGAAGGGCATCGACAGTATGGCATTTTGCGCGCTGTCCACAGGAGTGTTCGGTTATCCCATGAATGACGCGGCCAAAGTGGCCTTCCAAACCATCCGCGAAATGGCGTCCGCTCTCGAGCACGTGAAACGGGTCCGCTTCGTCCTGTATGACGACCACGCGTTGAAAGTGCATGAAGCGGCGTTGAGCGAGTAATCCGTAATCCGGCGGGGGATCTTATCCGAATCCATGAGGTGGGGTGAGTGACGGGACTCGAACCCGCGACTTTCAGGACCACAACCTGACGCTCTAACCAACTGAGCTACACCCACCACCAAGGATGCAGATATATAGCACCGGGCGCGGGCCGGCGCAAGGGCAGAACACAACATCCGTTGTTCAGAAGCCCAGATACGTCGTCGCCACCCAGAAAACGGCCCAATTCGCGCCCAAGCTATACACGCTGGCCGCGGCGTCATCCAAGGTAATCCCGGCCCCTCCACGAATCCGCTCGAACTGGCGCGCAGGCGGCAGTTTGAGGATATCAAAGAAGCGGTTGGTACAGAACGCGAGCGGCAGGACCCACCAATATTCCAAGCTTACAGGCAGGCCGATCATGCAGATGGGAAAGGTCATATACTCGTCGGCGACAATGCGGCGGTCGTCCTTTTTCTGAAAGACCTGCTCCGCAATGCCGCACATCGGGATGGCGATCAATGTCAATCCCACGCACATTACAATAAATCGCCAAAGATCGAGCTCCAACGCCGCCATGCCGAGCACGATCACTACGCCCCACACACTGCCCACGGTGCCGGGCGCGACCGGGCTGTAGCCCAACCCGAATCCCGTCGCCACAAATGCCACGGCCCGCTTCAGCGCCGGCGCCTCGCTTTCGTTTCCGTTCATTTCTTCTACTCTCCTTTATCGCCCACCGCAAAGCGGAGCGACAACACGCCCTCCTGCTGGTCCAGCCACAGGTGACCGCCGCCAATGGGCTCCAATGTATCTATCCATGCACGCACTTCGTTCAGGCGCTGACGTAATTCACGTGAGCCCTGCGGATCATCGAAGAGCAACTTCATCGAATACGCGGATAGGGCCAAGCGCAACGTGCGCGCACCGCCCGCCAGGTCAAGATAGCCATAGGCGGCCGCCGTACCGCGCCGCACCTCCCGTTGCCAGCCGCCTTGATCCGCTTCGAACAACGACTCGGGACCGTCGTAACGATCAAGGACCCTCATCAACGGAAACGCATGCGTCGAAAGCACGATCCAGCCGTCCACTGCCGTGTAAGCCACGCGTTCACGAAAACGGAATGCGGCATACGGGGTGGCGGCCGTGCTTTCAATGACATGGACGGGGCGCCCGCCCGAACGCGTCTCGGTCACCACCAACCCCCAGCGGAACATTGCATTGAGTCGATCGACGAGGGCTTGCATTCCCTCCAACGCTTCCTGCTCATCCTCCACCGGCCAAACCGCCATGAGCGCGGGAACGGCGATGCCGGCCAGCGTGCCCGTATAGTCTCCGCCCATGGCCTTGAGCATGAACACGTCGCGGATATTCGTTTCGTAAAGCCCTTGGAAGATGGTTTGCAGCGTGGGCGGCAATTGATTCAACAGGAAGGCGTAGCCCGCTTCGGGATTCATTCCGACCACGGCAAAAGGCAGGCCACCAAAGAGACGAGCGGGGATTTCGACATCGGTGGTTCGCATGGAGGGCAGTTCTCCCGGTTGCTGCATGCACAGCGTGCCGCGCATTCCGCGCGGATCTACCTGCGAGAAGCCGAAAAAGTAGCGGGCCTCGCCGCCTTCATAATGCGGCGCGATGAACCAGCCGCGATCCATCGCGTATTCGTCCCCGCACGTATCCATCGCCGTCGGATGCGTGTCGGCGAATGGATGCCCTTGCACAAGCCCGTCATAGATGTCCACGATGTGTCGGATCGCATGCGGATCCTTTGAAAACGCGCCGACGATCATGCCCTCGACGATGCTGATCGAAAGATGCTCCTTTACGTCATCGCCCGTATTCACCAGCCAATAGGAGCCGCCTGTGGCGCGCCGGATCTTCTCAAATCCCTCAATCCGTCCCCTGCTCAACAACCATCGCAGCCGAATACTCTCGCCGCCAATCCAACCCGCTATCACCCAAGCCGAGTCACGGCCCGGCCCCATCGCGGGCGTGTGGACGAGCACCAAATCCCGCGCCAACAACTTGTCCAGCCAAACGCGCGTCTCCGGATCGTCGGTCCATTCTTCCAACTCTTCCAACTCAAGCCCCATCGACGTAAACAATGTACGCGCCAGCGGGTTTGCCAGAAACTCTTCCCATCGCTCCCCGAGTCGCTCATGATGGCTCATGTACACCGCATTCGGCGGAATCAGTCGATACAGCTCGGACGGGCGATACGGGACGTGAAAGGTCCAAAGGATTGCCCCTACAACAAAGAGCGCGAGGAGCGCCCAAAAGAGAATGCGATGTTTCTTCATTCGCTGCTCATGGTTCCCACAAGTTCGTGAACGGCCCCGTATCCGTGTCGCTCAAGATACGCGGCAATTCCGTCCGTCACATCCAAAGCCGTCGTCGGCTGCGTGAAGCTGGCCGTACCCACGGCCACTGCCGATGCCCCGACGATCAGAAACTCCAGCGCGTCCTCTGCCGTCACAATCCCGCCGATTCCGATGACGGGGATTCGAACGGCCCCCGCCGCCTCCCAGACCAGCTTTACCGCTAGGCTATGAATGCCCGGCCCCGTCAATCCTCCGGTCACATTCGCCAGCTTGGGTTTCCGTGTTTCGACGTCCACCGCCATCGCAGGCACCGAATTGATTAGCGAAATCGCGTCAGCACCCGACTCTTCCGCCGCGCGTGCATAGGCGCGAATATCAGATACGTTCGGCGCCAACTTCGGGATCAACGTCAAGTCGGTCACCTTGCGCACAGCTTCCACTACGCGCCGGAACATATCCAGATCGGTACCGAACAAGCCACTGCCTTCCTTGATATTCGGACAGGAGACGTTGATCTCCAGCGCGTGCACTCCGTCTACCTCATCAAAGCGGCGCGCCACTTCCGCATACTCTTCTATCGTCTTTCCCCAGATATTGACGATCACAGGCACATCGTATTGACGCAAGAACGGCATGTATTGTTCGACAAAGCCGTCAAATCCGGGGTTCGGCAAACCGATGGCGTTAATCAAGCCGCTGGCTACCTCGACCGTACGCGGGGTCTCATTGCCCCTGGTCGGATGCCGTGCGATCCCTTTGACCACAATTGCGCCCAATTTGTTCAGGTCGACCAAGTCCGCATATTCCGGGCCATAACCAAAGGTCCCCGACGCCACCATGACGGGGGTCTTCATTTTCAGACGGCCGATATGGACAGATAGATCAGGCATGGTTTTGGAGTTCAGGGTTCAGGGTTCCAGATCCCAGCAAATTTCCCGGCATTCGAAAACCGGGCCTTCCGTACAAGACCGTTTCCATTGCCAGCCGTCGCCGCCATCGCGCACCTTCAGTACACAGGTCAGGCAGGCGCCGACCCCGCAGCCCATGTTGCGATCCACCGACACCCACGCGCGCCAATCATGCTCCACGGCGCGACGGGCGACGGCCTTCAACATAGCGTTCGGTCCGCAGGCATAGGCTTCCACGGGCGGCCCGCCGGAGGAGCGCGCAGACCACCACGCGTCGATGCTATCCGTGACAATGCCCTTCTCGCCCGATGAACCATCTTCCGTCGTGATACGCACTTCCCAGCCCAACGCTTCGAATTCGTCCACACACAAGATGTCGGGAGCGGACTGCCCGCCGAAGAACGCAATGCCCGGCGACGTCATGGATCGCGCCAACAGGTATAATGCAGCCATCCCGTAACCTCCAGCCACCAGAATAGGATAGCGGCCTTCCGACAAGGCGGGGAATCCGCGCCCCAACGGGCCGATCAGGCTCAGTTGGTCGCCGGGCCGCAGATAGGTCATCGTTCGCGTTCCCTTCCCCACACCCTTGTATAGAATTTGTAATACTTCCCCATCCGCCTTGTATACGCTGAAAGGCCGTCGCAACAACGACTCCTCCATATGAGGAATCCGAATATGGACAAATTGGCCGGGCTGCACATCGGGCGCAATCCCAGGCGCGTCGAGCCAGAGCAGGCGATATCCTCCCTGCACTTCATCCTGATGAACGACTTTTACGGTTTCGTGGTGCATGGCGCTAAAATTCCCGCGAGTGTGCGTCGTTTGGGTGCGATGGTCAAATCAGATCACGAATCCCTGAAAACTTTTTGGCATGACGCCCCTCATCGTGTATACAACGTGGGCGATATGGAGGACAAACGCAATGGGATCCAGAAAAAATCCGAATAAATACGACACCTTACCCTGCTTCGAGTGTGGCGCGAAATGCTGCCGCTACGTGGCCGTCGAAATCGACACGCCGAAAACGAAGAAGGAATACGACGATATCCGTTGGTATCTCCTCCACGAAAACATCTATATCTTCATCGATCACGACAATTGCTGGCACATCGAATTCCGCACCCGCTGCCGGTCACTCGCCGATGATCACCGTTGCATCGAATACGAGACGCGCCCGCAGATCTGTCGCGACCACGGCTGGCCGATCGGGACCTGCGAGTTTTTCGCCTCCCCTTACAAAGTGCGCTTCAAGACGCCGGAAGAATACGAGCGTTACATGGACCGCAAGAAAATCGACTGGCGCTACAAGCGGCGACCGAAAACGGCGAAAGAATAGGAAGGGGTTCAGGGTTCAGGGAAGAATCTGAACAGAAGTTCGCAAAGAGGATTTGAACCCGCCTTCGCCAAGCCTTCGGCGGACAGGCAGGAGGCCGCAGAGACCAAGTCGGTGGGAGCGAAGTCGTTTAATCAAGGCAAAGCCGTTTAATTTCTTTGTTAGGGGTGAGAATTCCCATACTTGAAGGTTAACAGCTGAACGTTCCCGCCGGAGGCGGGTTCGCCCAAGGCGAAAAACGTTGAGCGTTGGATGTTGAACGTTCTCTTCCCTGAACCCCGAACCCTG
>SKZA01000283.1 GCA_007127595.1 Kiritimatiellia bacterium | reverse complement strand
CGCTTTCGGCCGTGATGCCAACCGGTTCTTCTCCGCTGTTCCGGGCGAGGGCGACTTGCTTCACATTGCGATGGGTGTTCTGCAAGTTGGAGAACGCGATGGCATGAGGATTTTCCGCGGCTTCCCATACCAATCCGAGGAAGAACGAGTTTGGATACTTCGGATTGCTGGTGATCATGTCGTCCCTGAACGGGCCGCCCTGCAATACCCGGGCTTGGAATAGGCGGGCGGTGCCGCCGGGAGGCAGGGCGCCTAACGCCTCAATGGGTTGCCGGCTCGCGAATCCCAACTGATCCCAAGTTCGGATGAGTTCCTGTTCGCCTGCGCGCAAGTCCGACCCGTAGATGGCGTCTAGTTGCGGAATGGTCAGGCTGTTCAGCGGGTTGCTTCGGTTCACCAGCACCTGGACCGCACCCATGGCGATAACGATCTCCATCGGGTGATACCCGTACTTTCGATAGAATCGTTCGCGTTCGGCCACGGTCATGGGCACGCTCATGGCGGACGCATGCGACATCCCCTCGTAAAAGGCCTCATACGCATCCGCGCTGGTAAGCGCTCTCGGCATATCAATGACGGCGCCTGAATGATATAGATTGAGTGTGCGGTTGCAGCGAAGGAGGAAACCGAGGGACGAGCCGGCGTTGATCATCAATACATGTCCCTGTACCGGCTCTGTAGACGGGACATACTCCGGGTAGCCCGGCTCTGAGAGCGCCTGGTCGGCAATTGCGTTGATTTCGGATAATGGGGTAGGGCGTTGCACAACGGTCCGGTCCCAGTGCACATCGCTTATGCGCGTGCCGGCAATACGCTCAAGTTCCGCCAGCAGCGCCGGTTCGTTCCGCAGTTGTTGGCCCAGCAGTATGGCCAGGTCGTCCACCTCGCACGCGGTAAGCGGCACCTCGCAGGCCACCGGCATGAGGGCAAACCCGTAGATGCGCACCTCACCCTGGATACGGCGCAGGACAATTTGCGTGGCGGTGGGATGATTCAGAAAAGAGATGATGAACGTGTCCGTCTTCGCTTCGCGCCCCGCCGAGACGATGTTTGAAAACAGGTCCGGTGCGACAATGCGTCCCTCTTCATCCAGCAACTGTACAACAAAATCTGCGCCGGGTGTTTCCTCATAGATGAGGGACAAGGCGAGGTCCGATGACGGGATGTCCGTGCGGTCCAGTTGAATCAGAAGACGGCCGAGCCCGACTTCCAGTCCGGCGTCCGCCACCCATGCGCCAAGCGTGGAGTCGAATGTGCCGCCATCCGTGCGAACTTCGGCCAGCCACGACGGTTTGTCGTCCAGCGCGACGCGATCGCCCTGAATGCGGACATCGGCAAAGTCCAAGCCGGCCACCGTCGGCTCGGGATTCACTTCCGCCCACGCCGCCCCGGCCCATAGGGCTAATAGGAGAGGGACTTGATAGATGCGCATCATGCACGCTTCTTAGCAAATTGCGCACTGTGTGACAATACAATCCGTGTGGAAATACAAAAACCTATCCCCAAAGTCGGCTCGGCAGGAGCCTCGCCCTCCACTTGCCCGCAATTCCTGTGAAATTCTTCTGGAGGGCGACGCTCCGCGGAGCCGTCTTCAGGTTTTGGGATAGCTGCAAGTTGTCTATCACACGCGTTCAGCCGTGTAGCGCCAGGCGCGGATGGCGTCCGACCAGTATTCCGGAGGGAGGCCCGCCTTGACTTTCAAATGGCGCAGAAAGTCGATCGGATCGGACACATCCTCCCATACCTGCGGCAGAAATGTGGCGCGCGCGCGGCCTTCCTCGATGATGAGTCCATCGACACCCGGGCGAAGTTGATTTAGCAGGTCGGTTTCCGATGTGAACGAAAGGGGTTCGGGCGCGGAAAGTACGGAGATGTGATATTCGAGTTCAGGCCATTCCTCTTTGGTGACAGGCGGAAAGCGCGGGTCGCGGAAGGCGGCGGCATGGGCATGCTGCGCCACGTCCTCCGCCAGAGAATATTGTGCGTCCAGCGTGCCGATGCAGCCGCGTAGTTCGCCGTTCTTTTCAAGTGTTACGAACGTGGCGCGTGGTTCGCGGAGCCAGTCGGGCAGATCATTCGTGTCCACCGGCAAAGGCGCGCCATGGTCCAACGCGTGCGCTATGGATTCGCGCGCGATGGAGCGCAGCATCTCTCTCTGTTCGTCGTTGTACACGGTTATGAGTCACAGCAGGATGTAGCCGCGCCGGTTACGGCGTGGCGGCCCTGCGGTTCTGCTTCTTCTTCCACCGCGTTACCGCGGCAGGGCGCTCGCCCTACCTCTACCTGTATTGCGTGTTTGGTCATCCCACGGCATAAGCGCCATAACCCACCACCTGATCGCGCGGCCCGGCGGTGTCGCCCGAGCTGCGCAGGTCCAACACTTCCGCGCGCAATCCTTTATTGCGGGCCACGTGGAGCAGCCCCTGAATGGGGATCCGTCCGCAGGCCTGATCCTGCCCGATCGCTTCCGGGCGAAGCGACTCAATGGCCTTCGAAGTCGCTTCATCCATGCGCCGCGCCGTTTCATAGTCGTGGTAATGACTCAAGTCCGAGCTGACCACGATCAGCGTCTCCGGTCCGCCCCACAATCGTTCGAGCACCTCCGCCACTTCTTCGGGGGTGGCGTCGCCGACGACCAGCGGAACGATGGAGAAATCGTCCAGCGCCATGTGTAGGAAGGGCAAATGCACTTCGAGCCCGTGTTCCGGCGCATGCGCCTCCTCCGAAACGGTGACCTGCGACAGATCGCGCAGTTGGTCGATGGCTTCCCGGTCGACCGGCACGTCGCCGAACGGCATGGCAAATGTATCCGATTCCGGCGCCGCGAGTCCGCGCACATAGACGCGATGCGAGGGGCCGAGCAGAATGACACGTCGAATGGCGGATCGCGCGTTTGCGAGGCGCGCATAGGCCGTGCCCGCGATCGGGCCGGAATACACATAGCCGGCATGCGGGGCAATGATCGCTTTGGGTATGGTCTCGCCGGGTGCGCCGGCGCTGATGTAGTCCCGTACCAGGCGCGTCAATTCGCTCGTGTCGGCCGGGTAAAACATCCCGGCAACGGCCGGTGATCGGACGGTACTCATGGCACGTAACCTGCCCATAAGCTACCCCCCTGCCGAGGGTCCATCAACCATTAACCCTCAACTATTCCTTCTAAACGACATCGTATTTCGTCATGTAGATCAGCGGAATGCTGAACAACATGACGCCGTATTTTACGATGAGGTTGAACAGGAAGATGTCCCAAACCGTGCTCCAGGGCATGGCCCAAGCGAACGCGCCGATGCAAAAGATAAGGTTATCGATCGGGATGCTGACCGTGTTGCTGGTCAGGACGCGCAGCCATTGATGGCGGCGCGTAATGCGGGTGACAAACCAGTGATAGATTTCCGTATTGACCAACTGGCTGACGATCTGCGCGACAATGGAGAAAATTACGATGCGCCAGATGGGGGTGAAGATGGCGGAATATTCCGCGCCCAATCCCCAGCCCTCGTCGCTCGGCACGGCGGCGGCGGCGATCAGGTACAGCACGGCGGCGAGATTAATGAGCGCCGCAGCAACTATGAGTACGCGCGCGTTACGCCGGCCAAGCACCTTGTGCGCCAGATCGCGCAAGGTGAAAGTGATGGGATAGATGAACGTTCCCATATCGACCGCGAGCCCAAAGACGACGCCGATCTTCAGGCTGGCGATATCGGCCAGCAACTGAGTGGCGGCATAGACAGCGACGACAATGATGGCGAGGCGCTGTACGTGATCGCCGATGGTTGCGACGGGGGAAGGGGATTCCGATGACACAATGCGTTCCTTTCAGTTTTGAGGAGGCGGGTGACTGCTGCCGCCGTATACAAGCCTGGTTGTAGGTTATCTGTT
>SKZA01000272.1 GCA_007127595.1 Kiritimatiellia bacterium | reverse complement strand
GTAGGACCATGTGTGTGGGTGTGCGCTAAATCTTGACCGGGCGCCGATACCCGTGCATACAATGCCGTTTCATTGAGAGCCATGAATCGTTTGCTCCATAGTCTGTCGCGCATGCTTCTACTTGCCGCGTTGTTTTGTATTGATCCCATGACGGTACGTGCCGACGACGAGGCCGAACCCATTCAGGTCACTCGTACCGACGCCTATCGGCAGTTGCGACGCGGCGACGAGTTGCGCGAACGGCGCCAGTGGGCGGAAGCCGCGTATGCCTACCAGACCGCGCTTGAACGCTATCGCCTGTTGGCGCGTAACGCGCCGGCTTGGGAACAAGATTATTATCGGTTTCGGATTGGGTATTGTGAGCGCGAGTTGGCGATGATCACGCGAACAACGGGCCGCAGCATCGAGGATTGGCTGGCGGAACGGGACGGGGCCACCCGGCGCCCGGAAGCCGAGCCCTATCGCGAACGCTACGAAGCGATGCTCGAAGAGAATCGATATCTGCGCAATCAATTAGAGGAATTGCGGGACGAGCTCGCCATGTTCTATGAGATGGAAGAGATTGAGCTCGAACGGGAACAGCGCCGACAACGTACACAACCGGATCGGCGTGAACAGCCTCCACCCGAAGCGCGCGAACGACCGCAACCTGTCCCGATCCCCGAAGCGGTGCGCGACCCGGTGCCCCCGCGTCCCGAGCCGCGCGAAGAGCAGCCTGTTCCCCGGCGGCAACCGACGCGTCCGGCGCTTGACGCGCCCGTACCCATGCGCTAGGCGCGCAATTTTCGCCACGCCCCCCAGCGGGCTTGCCGGAGGCCATGCGCGTTAACTTTAGTATGCCGCGTCCCCACGGCCTTGTGCCGTGGGGGGCGACAAATCGAATCAGAAAAGAATCGAGAATCAGCCTACAGGAGCCTGTGTAGAGCGAATCTGGGACGTTCACGACTTCATTCGCTCCTGTTCAGGCTCCGGTCAGAACGAAAGGTCCGGCTATTCTCATCCTTTCCGCTCCCACGGCCCAAGGCCGTGGGGGGCGTTATGACGATCAGGTCCTTAAGTTAACGCACATGGCGGGAGGCGGACAGGCAGCGGCTCCAACAGACGCACATTTGTTCCAACAATTCTGGAGCCGACGTGCCCTCACGGCGCCTTTTCTATGTATTTGTGATAGGTGTGAATCGCGCGTTTACCCCGCCGCCGCCAGCGCCGGGCGGCCGGGCGCTGGCCGTTGTGACTGTTGCCACCGCCGCCCGCTTCCCCCGCCGTTTCGTTGAATCGGTTTCTTGCAGGGGTTCGTATTGACGTCCAGATAGACGCTTTCTTCGCCCAATACGGCTTCCAGTCGTTCGATCAGTTCACAACAAGGGTTCACGCGATACATGCGGTCGGCCGCAACGAACACTTTCTGCCCGCCGGCGAATACCAGGCAAAGCGTGAGCGGCGTATCGCCCGGATACTTCAACAGGATTTCCTTGATGGTTTCAAGGTGCTCGTCGTCGGCGCCCACGGCGGGCACATGCAAGCTCACCCGTTGCGTGAAGTGTTTATGAATTTCGCGAAGCGGGTACACTTCCGCCGCTTTGATCTTCAGTTGTTCGTTCCGGTCCAACTCGCCGCAGACAAAGACGGGCGCATTTTCTTCAAGGTACACCCCGTAATCACGATACGCGTTCGGAAACGCCACCACCTCCAAGGAGCCGTCCAGCGTTTCCAATTGGAAGATGGCAAAGGGTTCCTGTGACTTTTTCGTGAAACGCTTGTTCAGGTGCGTGACGAGGCCGCCGATCCGGGTGAGGGAGCCTGGCGCTCGTTCCGCCAGATCCTTGAAATGCGCGAGGCTGAACTTGTCGATTTCCCACGCATGTTCGGTCAATGGATGGCCGGAGATGTAGAAGCCGAGCAACTCCTTTTCGGCCGCGAGCATTTCGTTGCTCGACCAGGGTTCGGCTTCGGGCAGTTCCTCGCTCGGCGCTTCCGTCTCCGTGGCGGGCTGTTCCAACATGTCGAACAGGGAGGTCTGGCCCGCCTGCTGGTCCTTCATCTGTTCGGCGGCGCGTTGGATGGCGAATTCGATACCGTTGAACATGCGGCCCCGGGTCATGCCGCAGAAGTCGAAGGCGCCGCACTTGACCAAACTCTCCACGACCTTCTTGTTGACGTTCTGTCCACCCATGCGCGCGCAGAAATCGACCAGTCCCGCGAACGGCCCGTTGGCTTCGCGTTCACGGATAATGGCTTCGACGGCGCCCAGTCCGACGTTCTTGATGCCGGCCATGCCGAAGCGAATGCCGTCCTGTTCGGGTTTGAAGCGGGCATGGCTCTCGTTGACGTTGGGCGGGTAGACTTCCAATCCCATCTCCTGCGCTTCCGCAATGAAGATGGGGAGCTTGTCCGCGTTGTTCATGTCGCATGAGCAGACGGCCGCCATGAATTCCGCCGGATAATGCGCCTTGAGATAGGCGGTCTGATACGAAAGAATGGCATAGGCGGCGCTGTGCGATTTGTTAAAGCCGTATCCGGCAAATCGTTCGATGTTGTCAAAAATCTTGCCGGCCACTTTCGGCGCGATGTTGTTCGTCTTCTTGCAGCCCTCCACAAAGGCCTCGCGCTGCTTGGCCATCTCTTCGGGTTTCTTCTTGCCCATGGCGCGTCGCAGAATATCGCCTTGACCCAGAGAAAAGCCGGCCAGCATGTTGGCCGCGAACTGCACCTGCTCCTGATAGAGCATGACGCCGTACGTTTCCTTCAAAATGGGTTCGAGCAGGGGATGATCGTACTGAATCTTCACCTTCCCGTGTTTGCGCGCCACGAAGTCATCGAGCATGTTCATCGGGCCGGGCCGATACAGCGCAATCATGGCAATCAAATCCTCGAAGCGAGAAAGGCCGATACGCCGCAACAGGTCGCGCATGCCCTTGCTTTCGACTTGAAACACGGCGACCGTGTCGCCGCGATTCAGCAGTTCGAACGTCTTCTTGTCGTCCATCGGCAGGTTGTCGAGGTCCAGTTCGACGTCGTGCACGTCCTTTACATGGTCAACGGCTTCCTGAATGACGGTGAGGGTCTTGAGCCCGAGAAAGTCGAGTTTGAGCAGGCCGATTTCCTCCAACGGCTTCATCTCATATTGGGTGACGACCTGCTGTTCCTTGTCGACGGCGAGCGGAATGAGGTCGATCAGCGGCGTGTCGCCGATGACCACACCGGCGGCGTGGGTGCCCGGATTGCGCGGATTCCCTTCGAGGATGCGCGCGTACTTCATGATACGTCCGGCCTGCTCTTCCGTTTCAACCGCCTGCTTGAATTCCGGATTAATCTTCAGCGCCTGTTCCAGCGTCATCTTCGGATCTTCCGGCACCATCTTGGCCAGGCGATCACAATACGCGAAGGGCACTTCCAGTGCGCGTCCGAGATCGCGAATGACCGTTTTGGCGCCGAGCGTGCCGAACGTAATGATCTTTGCGACGCTGTCGCGACCGTATTTGTTCTTCACGTAATCAATGACCTCTTCTCGCCGCGCCTGACAGAAGTCGATATCGAAGTCGGGCGGGGATACGCGTTCCGGGTTGAGGAAGCGCTCGAAGATGAGGTTGTACTGAAGCGGATCGATGCCGGTGATTCCGAGCGCATACGCCACGAGGCTGCCGGCGCCCGAGCCGCGTCCGGGGCCGACGGGAATCTTGTTCTCCTGCGCATAACGAATGAAGTCCCAGACCACGAGAAAATAGTTGATGAACCCGGTCCGTTCGATCACGTCCAGCTCGTGCAGATATCGCTTCTTGATGACCTCTTCTTCCGCATTTGTCGGCTGGTCGGCGTCTTCTATCCCGTACCGATCCCGGAGACCCTCCTTGATCAATTGGGTGAGATAGGCCTTCGGCTTTGTCTTGTCGGGCACATCGTACAGCGGGAAGTGCAGATCCTGTTCCAGCTTGAATTCGACATTGCAGCGCTCGGCGATCGCCAGCGTGTTCGTGAGCGATTCGGGAAACTCCTTGAACAGTTCCCACATTTCCGCGCCGCTCTTCATATAGAACTCGTTGGAGGTATAGCGCATGCGTTTCGGGTCGCTCATCACGGTTTGCGTTTGCAGGCAGAGCATGACCTCGTGGGCTTCGGCATGTTCCTTGCGCAGATAATGCACGTCATTGGTGGCGACGAGCGGAATGCCGGTGCGTTTATGTATATCGATGAGCCCCTGAAGGATGGTGCGCTGTTCCGGAATGCCATGGTCTTGCAGTTCCAGGAAGAAATTGTCCTTGCCCATCATTTCGGCATACAGGCCGGCGAGTTGAAAGGCGCCTTCCATGTCGCCGTCGAGAATGCGTTGCGGGATTTCGCCTTTGAAACACGTGGAGGTGGCGATCAGCCCTTTTGTGTGTTGGGCTAGCAGCTCGCGATCAATGCGCGGTTTGTAATAGAATCCTTCAAGGTGGGCGCGCGTAACGAGATGCGTGAGGTTTCGGTAGCCCTCCTCGTTCTCCGCCAGCAGCAGTTGATGAAACGTCTGGCCCTTTTGCCCCTGCACCCGTTGTTTTTCATGCATGCTGCCGTACGCGAGATACGCCTCACAACCGATGATCGGCTTGATGCCGCGCGCCTTGGCCTGCTTATAGAAATCGATGGCGCCATACATCACGCCGTGGTCCGTCATCGCGACGGCGGGCATGCCGAGTTCGAGCGCGCGCTCCATAGTGGCATCAACCTGACATAGGCCGTCGAGCAGGCTGTACGCGGTGTGAAAATGAAGATGAACAAATGGTTTCTTGTCGGCCATGATGATTCCCGTCCCGGATCGCGTTGCGCTGATTGTGGTCAGAATAGGGCAGGGCGTATCCGGTGCCAAGCACAGAATCGTGAAACCAATAGGAACAAACGGAAAGCGTTACTGCACGGCGCGAAAACGCGCGATTTTGTGCGCTCAGGGGACGTGTGCGCGAATATGTTCCCACACGGTGCGGGCGATCTGTTCGGCGCCGTCGGCGTTCGGATGAATCCCGTCCGGAAAGTATTCGGGCGCGCCGTCCAGCGCCTCGTACAGGTCGATGATCGGAACCCCTTCTTCTTGCGCCACTTGCCGAATCACCGGGATGATGTCGCGTCGCAGCGTGCGGTCGTTTAGGGCCCGGAAGGCGCCGTACATGGGGACAGGAAGGCACACCCAAATGCGTGGAGCGGATGGGCGTTTGGCGAAATGGGCGATGAGTTCGCGCAGATCATTGGCGAGCGCGTCATGCTGGCCCCAGTTGCGAAAACGCGTGTCGTTCGTGCCCAGCTTGATAATGACCAGATCCGGCTCAAAATCGGTGGCTTCGCGAAACGCGGCGGTGGTCCAATAGGGGTAATCGCCTTGCTTCAAAAGGGTGGTCCCGCTGACGCCGGCGTTGAGCACGACGGCGTTGTCGCCTGTCAGGCGTTGCAGAACGGCCGGATAACTGTGTTGTTCCCGGTCTTCGATGCGTAGCCCATAGGTAATGCTGTTGCCCACGCAGGCGATCCGAACGGGAGGGCTCTCTCCGGTCGCAAGGGCGGGGCAGGAGAGCGTCAGTAGTAGCAGAAGGAAGAAGCGGCGCGAAAAAAAAGCCGGGACGACCCCTCCGATCGGGTATCGTCCCAGCTTAATCTTTTGCATCGTATCGACCCGCTTGCCTTATTTCCGGCGACGCTTTACCCCGCGCGGTGTCTTAGGTTTTGCGGGAGGGCTGATATGCCGTTGCGCCAGTGAACTCAGCTTGTCCACCACGGCGCGGTATTCGTTAATCTTTACGCTCGCTTGGCCGAGCGTGGTCAGTTGCTGACGCAAATGCGCCGGCAGCGCGTTCAATTGATCCACGGACTTGGTCCGCATGTTGACGATGTCGATTTCCCGCTGCTCGATGCCGAGTTCGTTCGCCACATCGCGCAGGTAGGCGATCGCCAGTTCGTTGCGGCGTACCGCCTCTTTGGACACGTTGCGAATAATCAGCGCGGCGTAGGAAGGCTCGGGAAAGCGTCCCTGCTTGTAATTGCTGATGGCGCCCTTGGAAATCTGTAGTCCATCCTTTGCGCCGTTCTTATTACATCGATCAACCAATTCCGTTTGCGAGATGCCCTCTTCCTTGAGGAGCACCATTAGCGTTTCTATAAACAGTCTCATACTTTTATCCTCGTAATCGTTAGGGCGTTTGATTGTTCTGCACTGTTCCGTTCTCGAGAAAGGAGCCATCTGCATCGTGACGCTGGCCCATGTGAACCAGTCGTCGAAAGGAGGAGCCCATAGTCGCCCTGATCGCTTCCGAGACGTCACCGCCTCAAAGGACTGCGCCTTACCCGATCGCGCGAACCGAACATGCCGAAGACAAACCCCTCAATCTTCAGCACACGCAAACATACGACAACCCCTTAAGACACGCAAAGTCTTTTTTTTCTTGACAGGCTGGCTGGGGTCGTTGAATGTTAATGATCCGTTGATTCGTGGGGGCATCAATGGACGACGTGAAGGCGCCATGGTGCGTAACCCTGCTCGATCAGTTCGCCATAGGGGCGCGCGTCAACGTCGTCGATTTCGAGATCAGGCAGGGCGCGTGCAATGGTGGAAAGCGCGTCCTGATCTTCCGGTACGCCATACAGGGGCAGCCAAAGACGTCCGTCGAGGCTGATGTAATCCAGGTAGCTGCCGCCATTTTCCGCCAGGGGCACGGGAACGACGCGGAACGCGTCGCCCAGTTCCCGGCGTAGCTGGGCCGCAAGGCGCTCACTGAACGCGAATCGTTCGGGCTGTGTATCGGGGTACTGAGCGATCAGCACGGTCCTTTCGGATGCGAAACGGACAAGGCCCGATACGTGGCCTTTTGCATCGCCCGGTTTTACGGGAACAAATACCACCTGCGCAAGGCCCGCATGCGCCTTCAAAATGTCCCGTATCTCTTGAAGGGATAGGTGTTCGTTTTCGTGAATGACGCGCTGCGAGATCAGCGCCACCCCGCGCCCATTATGGGTGATGGCGCTCCCGCTCATGGTAAGCGGAATTTCCGTCACGGCCCCATAAAGGCGTTCGGCCAATTTCTTGGCGACGAGATTTCCGTCGTGTGCTTCGGCGACGTCGCGCCCTTCGACGTGGGCCGGTCGGTAGCGGAATTTAGCGGACGAGAGGCGCCCTTCCGGATCCGCGGCCGGTAGTCCGGCCCAGTCGCGCACATAGACATCGCGTACGCGCTCAAGCGGTAGATAACGCACATCGCGTCCGAGTTCCTGCAACGCGCGCATGCCCGGCGGGCGCGGGCTGATGACCGCCACCTCCACGTCTTCCGGCAGCGTGCGAATGAACGCGGTGAAGGGGGCGTTCAGTCGGCGCGCGCCGCGCAGATGTTCGGGCCATACGAGAACGATAGGGCCGCTCAATTCCCATTCCGGCACAAGGCGCAGGGCCGGTTCCTCGCCGCGGGCGGGTTCCGGCAGGGCTCCCAACGCAACACATGCCAGGACGGCGAGCCATGTCATGGACCGCTTCATCGGCAGCACTCTCCTTCAAGGTTGTCTATTTTCACGGGAATCTTACACATCATCGTCGCTGATGAACGCTCTTCGTTGACGGTTGTCTGATTCAGCAAATGGCGCATATCGATCGGGTTCCCGCCACCTTCAGCGTTTGAGCCACTGCTCATACGCTGCGGCGCCCTGACTCATGATATGACTTCGCCCGTCGGCGGTGATCAACTGCCCGTCTTTATCGACGACAATGAGTGTAGGAATGCCGCGAACCTGATAGCGAAGCGCAAGCGCTTCGCGGCGGTTTCCGTCCGGAAAGGGGACCGCCAGCCAGTCCATGTCATATTCCTCCATATAGGCGTACATGGCTTCTTCCGAGCGATCGCTGGACACAAAGACGATTTCAAACATCTTGTTTTGGGCGGCTAGCTCGTTATAGGCATCAACCAAATGCGGCGTAAACATGCGGCACGGCGGACACCAATGCGCCGAAAAGTAGAGGGCCACCGTCTTCCCATCCAAAGCGGATACGCTTACGGCGTCACCGCGTGCATCGACCAATTCGCTTCCGAACAGTTCCGCAAAGGAACTATCGGCTGATCGATCGGTTGCTTCCGCAGCCGCACCGTCATTTACCGAAGGGCCGCACCCAACCAATAGGGCAAGTGTTACGGCGCACAGCGCGGAGAGGAAGAGGTGTGAGGTATTCATTGTTGTGATTAGTTTCTTCAACATATCGAACACGATGTCCTTTTCTGGTGAGAGCCCGGTTCCATGCCGTTTATTCCCTATACCCATTTATAGTTTACCATGGCCGAATGCGCAAGGACCCGAGACACGATGACACGCCATTATGGAATGAGGCGTTGCTTGACCGGGCCGTCCGGCTTTGAGATACTTGTCCGATGCATGCATATATTCTTTGGGGTCGAGCGACTTCCGGCTCGTTTCGCATCATCCTTTTGGTCCTAAGCCTGGTATGGGGCCTTCCCGCCACGAGGGCGGCGGACGATGCGGGCATCGCGCATGTGGTATTGGTCGTATGGGACGGCGTGCGGCCCGATGTCCTGCAGGAAGTAGACACTCCGGTGTTGGACAAGCTGGCCGACACGGGCAGCTACACGTGGAATGCATGGACCACATGGCGTCCTGCGACGCTTACGGCCATCCCTTCTTTGCATACGGGCGCGCCACCGGAGGTGCATGGGGTCTCGCGCTGGGACGGTCCGATTCATGCCGAAACCCTGTCTGAAGTCTTTGCCGAAGCGGGTTTGGCCAGCGCGCTCGTCGGGGTCAACGGAATTCACGGTGGGTACAGCGCTGAATATGTTACGGGTCACTATTTTCACCGCCAGCCGGACGCCCATTTTGTCGATCGCGCCATCCAATGGTTTCGTGAACATCGTCCGGCGCACATGTACTTGTATAACTCGCGCCCCGACGGTACGGGCCACCGGCACGGAGCCGGGAGCGAAGAATATCGGCAGGCGATTGAGGACGCCGACCGCGAACTGGGCCGTTTTGTAGAGGCGCTGGACGCGTTGGGTGCTCGGGATCGCACAGTGATCGTGGTGACGACCGACCATGGGATGACCGGCCGGTCGCATGGCTATGGTTTTGCGACGGACATGCGGATCTTTTCCGTCTGGAACGGTCCGGGCGTTCGAGTAAACCATGAAATCGCCGACACGATGGATATCCCCGCCATGGACCGGGGCGCGTTGACCGCGCGCCTGCATCGCGTGGGGGAGGCGGAGTGGGATGCGTCGTCGATCACATGGGCCGATGCGCCGGCGCCCGGCGTACCGGTGGCGGAGACGTTTGTATATCGGCGCGGCTGGTTTGCGTGGAATGTGACCGACTATGTGCGCGCCCGTTGGGGTACGGGAACCGCCGCGCAAACCCGCCTGCTTGAATGGGTCATGGTAGCCGATGTAGACGGAGAGGGCCCGGTGGAAGACGACGCAGAAGCCGGTAATCCTGCCTTGTTTTCCAAGCGTAACCGTGCGGCGTTCTTCAACGCGACCGAATGGCTTGAACCGCGTTTACACCCACACCTGTTCCTTACGTACCGAAGCGCGGGCGCAAAGGAACCGGGGCATATTCATCTGCGTCCGATTGCGGATGTCATGGTCGTCGCCGGCGAGCCTGAAGCCTATTACGGCGAGCGGGGCAGTTATTATGTCGGCTATTTCAACGATGGCGAAGCGCGCGTCTTCTATCGTTTCGACCTTGCGGGAGCGATCCCGGAAGGAGCGACCATCGAGGAAGCCGAATTTCGCGTGTGGTGTTGGCGTATGTATCCGGCGGGCTATGAGGCCACACGGGTCGCGCACCGCGCCATCGATGTGGCCCCCACCATTTCATATCTGATGGGCTTGCGCGCCCCGCGGCATGCGCAAGGCGTGGTCGTGCGTGATTTGCTCGCCGACTAACAGGCGCGTCGACCGTTCCGTACTTTTTTCGAAAAAAGCCCGCAATTTCCCTTGCACCATGACCGTATAGTGTTCATATTCCCCGACTTTCCACTCCATCTCGGGGGGAGACGTGTATCAATTCCGATTCACGTGATTGAAGAAGACAAGGTAGGAAGTTCATGGCTAGACAATACCCCATTTCAAAGATTCGAAATATTGGCATCATGGCGCACATTGACGCGGGCAAGACCACCGTCAGTGAGCGTATCCTCTTCTATTCGGGCAAGACCCATAAAATGGGCGAAGTGCATGACGGCGGCGCCACCATGGATTGGATGGAACAGGAACGCGAGCGGGGCATCACCATTACGTCCGCCGCCACCAGTACGGAATGGCGTGAGCATTCCATCTCGCTCATCGATACCCCGGGCCATGTGGACTTTACCGTGGAAGTGGAGCGGAGCCTGCGTGTATTGGACGGCGCCATCGCTTTGTTCTGCGCCGTGGCGGGCGTTCAGCCCCAATCGGAAAAGGTCTGGCTGCAAAGCGAGCGGTACAGCGTGCCGAAGATCGCGTTCGTCAACAAGATGGACCGCGTGGGCGCCGATTTCTTTGCGGTCGTGGAGGAAATTCAGGATGAGTTTAAAGCCAATGCCGTGCCGGTTGTCATCCCCATTGGTCAGGAGGAAAACTTCCGCGGCATTATTGATCTCATTCATATGAAGGCGGTCTTTTATGACGAGACGTCTTTCGGTCAATACTTCCACGAAGAAGATATTCCCGCCGAATTGCTGGATATAGCCAACAAATGGCGCGGCAATCTCGTGGAAAAATGCGCCGAACAGGACGATGCGCTTCTCGAAAAGTTCCTCGAAGGAGAAGAGCTGACAACCGATGAAATCTGGAGCATTTTGCGCAAGGCGACCATCTCCCGGCGGGTCGTGCCCGTCTATTGCGGGTCCGCATTCAAAAACAAGGGAATTCAGCGGCTCTTGGACGGCGTGGTACATTTGTTGCCTGCCCCGAACGAAATTCCGCCGATTATTTGCGCAACCGACGAAACACAACAGAAACAGCGTGAGCCGAAGGATGAGGATCCCTTCTCGGCGTTGGCCTTCAAGATCATGGCCGACAAGCATATGGGGAAATTGACCTACATCCGTATCTATTCCGGGACCTTGAAGGCTGGGAGTACGGTGCTGAACAGCACGCGGGAAAAGTCACAGCGCGTGGGCCGGATTTTGCGTATGCACGCCAATCGACAGGAGGCGCTGGACGAAGCGCATGCGGGCGACATCGTCGGCATCGTCGGACTGGGCGATACCAAAACGGGCGATACCCTGTGCGACAAGGACCACCCGATCCACTTGGAAGCCATTGAGTTTCCCGCGCCCGTTATATCAATCAGCATCAAGCCGAATGCCCAGGTAGACAGTGAAAAGCTAGGTGAAGCGCTCATACGGCTCGCGGACGAGGACCCGACGTTCATCGTTAATTACGATCAGGAAACCAGCGAAACCATTATTTCGGGTATGGGAGAATTGCATCTGGAAATCATCGTTGACCGCATCAAGCGCGAGTTCAATGTACAAGCCGATGTGGGACGACCCGAGGTGGCGTATCGCGAAACCGCCACGCGCCGGGTCGAGGGGGCGTACAAGCATGTCAAGCAGTCGGGTGGTCGCGGGCAGTTCGGTCATGTGGTCCTCGTGCTTGAACCCCTGAATCCGGGCGAAGGCTTTGAGTTTGTGAATAAGATCGTCGGCGGCCGTATTCCGGCGGAATTCATTCCGTCCGTCGAAAAGGGCGTGGTCAAAGCCATGACGTCCGGCCCGTATGCGGGGTATCCCGTGGTGGACATGCGCGTTGAGCTTGTGGACGGCTCCTATCATGACGTGGATTCAAGCGACTTTGCCTTTCAAGAGGCCGGCCGCGCCGGCTTCAAGGAAATGTTCCTGAAGGCCCATCCCGAGCTGTTGGAACCCGTTATGTCCGTTAAAGCCGTTACGCCGGAAGATTTTATGGGGCCTGTTTCCAGCTCCATTTGTCAGCGTCGCGGCCGTATCGAGTCGATGGATACCGTCAAAGGAAGTAAGCTGGTGCGCGGCATGGTTCCGCTGAGCGAGATGTTCGGCTATTCCAACACCCTGCGCACCCTCACTCAGGGGCGCGCTTCTTTCAGCATGCACTTTGAGCATTACGAGGCGGTGCCGTTCGCGCTCGCCGAGCAAATTGTCAAAAAACGACGCGAAGAAAACAAGGTTCGATAACCCGGACGAATGCGGTAATCCTCTTGTAATCAGCGGGTTGTGTCGGTTCTGTTCCTCGGGGTTCGGCGCGGCCGCGGCTTTACGGATTTAATCACTTGATCCCCTTATCATCCTGTGCCAGTCTAAAAGCATGAGTGCAGCAGCCAACAACAAGGTCACTATTCTCACATTGAGCGTCCATGAGGAAATGGGCGAATCATTTGTAGAGGCCGTGTGTGGCAGCGGGAACACGAAGAAGATCGGCGATCATGAGGTCTCCTTTGATGTGTTGGCGGGTGATCCCCGCTTAAACGCAGCATGGGATGACACTGTCAAGAAGGCGAATGGCGTGGCGCTCTTGACCCGCTTTCTCGATGTCATTTCGCTCGATAAGATCAAGGCCATCTATCGCCGCTTGCCAAGCGAGAGCGATATCGCGCTGGCCATCATGATTATCCGAGAGAACGACGAATCCGATTTCAAGATGAGTTGTCCCGTGTGCGGACAGAAGCTCTGGGTCCGGGATAACGATGCCGGCAAGCGGGGGCGTTGCCCGAACTGCAAGAAAGCTTTCACGTTGCCCGATCAGGTCAGCCACATTCGCGCCCAACTGGCCTTGCCGGACTCCATTGAGGTGATCCGCGTGATTGGTGGGAAGAGCGAGTCTGCGATCAGCGCGGTTCAGCAACTGCTGAAGCATGTGGAAGGTGGGTTGATTGAGTCGGCCAGCGGTATGGATCAGGATGTCCTCAAACAGTCGACGATTCGCGTCCAGATCAATCCCGACGAAATGTAAGACCTCCGGCCCCACGGACTTCTTACGTATTACATCCCACTGTCACGTCTTACTTCTGACTTCTTACGTCTTACTCTTCTCCGGTACCGGCCGTCCCAGTTTCCGAAGCACTTCCTTCATATCTTCCCAGACATCGCGTTTGGCCGGCGGATTGCGCAGCAGGTAGGCCGGGTGATAGGTCGGCATCGTATCGATTTCCTCGAAGGTCATCCATTGACCCCGTAGTTTGGTGATACCCGTCTGCGTGTCGAACAGCCCTTTTACCGCCGTGGCGCCCAGGCACACGATCACTTTCGGTTTAAGCAGCGCAATCTGTTCTTTCAGGTACGGCATGCAGGCCGCCATTTCATCGGGCGTGGGGACGCGGTTATTCGGCGGGCGGCATTTCACGATATTGCCGATCCATACGTCTTCGCGCTCATAACCCATGGCCGTAATGATTTTGGTGAGCAATTGGCCCGCGCGTCCGACGAAGGCCAGTCCCTGCTTATCTTCGTCCGCGCCGGGTCCTTCGCCGATGAACATGATGTCCGGATTCGGGGCGCCTTGTCCCGGTACCGTTCGGTTGCGGGTTTCGCATAAACGGCACAATTGGCAGGAGGCGACACGGCGGGCGATAGCGTCGAGGGGATCGGACACAGGGGATTCTCCTTTAGCGGGTTCCGGTATCGGTTGCGGTGGCGACTCAGGAGACGCGCTCGCCGTTTCACTCCATGCGCGCACCGTGTCCGGATCTACTTCCACGGTGGTGACCCCGTCTTCCTTGAGACGCGTGAGGTGGGCCTCGACGGACGCGATCAGGCTGCGCATGCGTTCGCCGGGATGGGTGTTTTCGTGCTCCATGCCGGCCAGCATGCCGAACCCGCCGCCCGATGACAAGACCCATTCCCCACCCCAAAAAATGGTCGATCGTCAAAATAATCGGTAACCG
>SKZA01000263.1 GCA_007127595.1 Kiritimatiellia bacterium | reverse complement strand
CAGCGCCCGGGCCCCATCATCATGACGCGCCCTTCCTGAACTCGGGCATCCTGGTTGACCTGCCCTACAATGCGCGGCAACGTCCGGCGTAGCTGGTCGTCCTCCAATTGCGCATAGCGAGCGGGATCGACATAAAGGATGAAGCGTAACGGATCCATGACGCCGCCCATAATGAAACGGGTCGTGCGAAACAATACCTGACCCGGCTCAAGATGCTCCGGAATCTCGACATGGTCAGTGGCCCCCGGCAGCCAGAGCGGGCGACATTGCAAAATCGTCAACTCCACACGTCCGGTCGGCGTAATGCGCGCGGCGAACTCCGTATCCACCGGCTGCCTGTATTCCGCCTCCAATACTTCCAACATGCGACCGATATACCGCACGAGCGGCGTTTCCTTGAGAAGGCGATTAAAGGTCAAAACGACGTCAGCGGCCATGTCCACGCGCCGCCCGATCGGATCGGCCAGATGACCGTCCCGGCGGGTGGACACGAGCAGATGCAGGACGGGATAACGGTCCTCCTTGAGAATGTTGCTGAAGCGGACCGTACGGAACGTGCCCGCCTCGAGGTCCAACACGTCCACATGCCGCTGCGAATAGGCCGTCACCTCCTCGCCAATCTCCGGCCGCAGTTCGGGATGGGATATGGCGATCATACGCGGATAATCACGGCTGACCCGATTGACCGCCCGCGTGCCAAGGCCGAAGACCAGGCGTATCACACCGGCCTCGGGATCGATCCGATCGGTCCATGCGTATAGATTGCGCGAGAAAGCGACACCGGCGAGTGTCGGGAAGAAATAGCGTCCGTGCGGCGAGCCCGCCACGCGCTGCACGAGAATCGCCATTTGTTCGTCATTCTCCAACATGCCGCGATTGCGTCGATATCGGAGCGCGTCCGGATTGAGCGTGCTGGCGTAGACGCGTTTGACGGCCAGCAGGAAGGCGTCAAGCCGCTCATCGAGACTACCGCGGTTGGCGCAGAATTCGCTGACGTATTTCCCCGCAAAGGCGTTTCCGAATCCGTCTTCCAGCAGACTGCTGGAGCGGACGATAATCGGATGCTCACCGATCTCTTCGAGCAGTTCCCTGAACTCCCATAAACGCGCGTCATCGAATGTCCCGGACAGGAAACGTTGTTGCAAAGCTTCGAACCCTTCGCGGGACACGTCGCCCTCGCGTGTGGCCGACAGGCGGACGCGAAACAGGTCGTTATGGATGAGAAAGGTGTAAAACACGTCCGAGCCGATGTAGAAGGAATCCTCGTCCAGCGATGGAATGGCCGGCGCCACCTCTTCGCAGGTCGTCCGCACGATGGCCCGGGCCAACAACATGCCGGCCGTCTTCCCGCCGATACGGCCCGACCCCACCACGCGCCCGCGTATGCGCATCAGCTGTTCCAAAGAGAGATGGCGTTTTGCCAGATGCAGGATTTGCTCGTCATTCCCGAAAAGCATCCGCGCCAGATCAAGACACAAGCGATCCATGCGGCCATAATCGTGCACCTTGGAATCCCGTGCGGCCAGCTTCTGCAGTTCCGTATAGACGGCATCCCACGGGGCCGTGGTTTCATGGGCCAGCGCGGTATAGGGCACGTCCGCAAGAGGAATCGGGATCCATCCCTTTTCTTCCACGCGGTGCGGAAGGAACATGTGCGGGGTATGCCGCTGCCATACCTTCAGCGGACGCACGTGCAGGGCGCCGTTGTAATGAAACGTATCGATGAGCACCTGGGTCGTATCCCGGATGCGCGCGATGGCGTGGTCCGCATGGCGTCCGCGGTCGAGCGCAAAGTAGGCGACCGTGTCGAGCTCGTAGAGGTAGGGACAGGTTGCCTGAAAGAAATTGGCCAGCAACTCGTCGGTGGCCCAGAGGTCCACGAGTGAGGAAAGGTCGTCGAAGATATAGAAGACGCCGTCGCCCCAACGCGTGATGATGCGGTTGATCTGACCGCTGAACACATCGAAACCGGCCCGCGGATCGAATTCCTCGATGACGAGGCCGGGCCCCGGCTGCAGGACGGGATCGTGCATGCCGAAACGGATGTAAACAAAGGTGCGGTGATCGCGCCGGGATTGGTCGAAGAACGCGTGGGCGAAACGACGGTAGACTTCAAGATCCTCCACCTGCCAGACGACGTTGTCGCCCGGCCGGAAACCCTGAAGGAGCTGATCCAGCGCCGCGACGCCGCTGGGGACCAGTTGAGTCCTTCCATCTATCCCGCCATCTTGCATGGACGGGAATCGTACCACACTTGCCTCTCCCATGGAATGACTCTATGATGCCGACCATGAAGTCGAATGACATTCATATCGAAGCGTTGCGGCGTATGAGTCCTGACCAGCGCTGTCAAACGGCGTTTGCGCTCTATCGGACAGCGCGGCGCATCAAGACGGCGGCCTGCCGGGCACAACACCCGGAATGGAGTGAGTCCCGCGTATGCGATGAAGTTCGAAAGGCGTTTCTGCATGCCCGAAGTTGACCCAATGCCATGACCACTCGCACCCGTTTCGCCCCCAGTCCTACCGGCCAGGTTCATATCGGCAACCTGCGCGTGGCCATCTATAACTGGCTCTTCGCCCGACATGCAGGCGGGAAGTTCCTGCTGCGCATGGAAGATACCGACCGGGAACGGTCCACGCCGGAAGCCGTCCAGGCCGTTCTCGACGCGATGAACTGGCTGGGCTTGGATACGGACGAGTCCCCCGTGTACCAGTCCCAACGCCGTCAGGCGCATGAGGAAGCGGCCGAACAACTCTTACGCAAGGGCCTCGCCTACAAGGAAGACAAGGGCGGGACCGGACGCGGCGAAGCCGTGGTCTTTCGCATGCCGGGAACCGACATGTCCTTCCATGACGAGATCAAGGGCGCGCTTCAGAAGAAAGCCAAGGACCTCAAGGACTTCGTGATCGTGCGCTCCGACGGTTCGCCCGTGTTTCATCTGGCAAACGTGGTGGACGACATCTTCATGAACATCACGCACGTGATCCGCGGCGACGACCACATCGAGAACACCTTTCGCCATATTGCGCTGTATCAGGCGTTGGACGCGCCCGTGCCGAAGTTTGCGCATCTGCCGATGATCGTGAACGCGCAGGGCAAACCCTATTCCAAACGGGACGGCGACGCGTTCGTCGGCGACTTTCGCGAGAGCGGATATCTGCCTGACGCGCTGTTCAACTATCTCGCGCTGCTCGGCTGGTCGCCCGGCGAAGATCGCGAAGTGATGACGCGAGACGAGATGGTACGCCTGTTCACGCTCGACCGGGTACAATCGAGCGCGGCGCAGTTCGACCCGAAGAAGTTTGAATGGATGAACGGCGAACACATGCGCGCGCTGCCCAAAGAGGTTCATCGCGAAAAGTATCTGGCCGCCATCCCGAACGCGGGAGATGATCCCGCCTATCTGGACGCCGTAATTGACGTCATGCAGGAACGCGTCAAGAAATGGCCCGACATCCCCGGCATGGCGGGCTTCTTCTTCACGGACGATTACCCGTATGATGAGGCCGCCGTGAACAAACGCCTGCGCAAGGAGGGCGCATTGGAGCTGCTGACAGCGCTGAAAGAGGCCTACACCGCACGCGATCCGTTCAACGCGGAAACCACCGAATCCGCCCTGCGCGAACTCGCCGATGCGCGCGGGGTCAAACCCGCCGACCTGATCCACCCCGTCCGGATCGCTGTATCCGGCATCCCACACGGTCCCAGCCTATTCCACATGCTGGAGGTGCTGGGCAAGGAACGCGTGGTGCAGCGCATCGATAGGACATTGCAGCGCTATGCCCCTTAATGAGCTGCTGAAGAAAACGCAAAGGCGCAGAGGGCGCAAAGACGCAAAGTTTCTTTTTAGGGTAGACACCCTACTCCCTCATTCATTTTCCACTTTGCGACTTT
>SKZA01000257.1 GCA_007127595.1 Kiritimatiellia bacterium | reverse complement strand
TGATTCCATGCGTTGGTCGTTTTGATGAGAGGCGCTATTGTCTACAGGCCGAAGGAAAAACAGGCAAGCCTTTAATGGGTGTCGCCCCTTGGAGCAACGGGCTCACGCCTGCCCCGCCTACGGCGAGTCCCGTCCGACCATGGTCCCGATCACGAAGAGGACGACACGGAGGTCGTCCCTCCAGCAATCTGCCGTTGTTTTCTGGAGGGACGGGCTCTGTCCCGTCCGAACGGCGGGCACCTTCTTATGCAAGGCACTTCCAGGAAACGAGACCAGCTAATGTTAAAGGTCTTCTTCCTCAACCACGGGGTGCGGAATGAGCTGTTCGAATTCGCTCACGTCACATCCGTTGAGGCAGCTTTCGATGATCTTGCGTCCCAGGGGATCAAGGTCGTCGTGGAGGAACGTCCGGAGTTGCTGATGGAAGAAGTCAGCCAACTGGGCGGCGCCCTGATCGTAGGCCTCTTCTCCAACTTCCTTTTGCAGTTCCACGCGCAGCATGATGGCCGGAATCGTTTGACCTTCGATGGTGATACTGCGCAAAGCGTATCCCAAAAGCGGACAGCGCGCCTGGATCACCTGGTCGCTCGTGAACCGTGCCCCGCCGCGTCGCGCGAGATATTCGCGCGCGATCCATTGCGGCATGAAGCTGGTCTTCCAGACACCGACATGTTGGTTCGGGCAGAGGATGTAACGCACCTTGGGGGTGTCCACCACCTGTTGCAACAGCAGGTTGGCCTGGTCCACCATCCGCCCGGTGGCAAATGGCCAATAGGATCCGACGCCTTCCGAACTCATGCCTTCGGTCTGTACGATACTCGGGTTCGCGTGGCCGCGCGGTGCGACCAAACGCCAGAGCCATGCCAAGGCCGGCGGCAACAGGTGAAAGATGCCCAAAATCCCGTAGGACGGATTATCGCGCGTGCACGGCGGCGTGCGCACACCAAAGCTGCGCACATCCGCGGCTACGGGCCCGTCGACGATGTCCGAGACGGCGCTGCGCGGAATGATGACCCGCGGATTGGGACACGGTTTTCCGGGTTCGTCCTCGATATGGTCCCAGATCAACGCGGTACTATCCGATTGGGCCGCGATGTTGAGGAAGAGCAGTGGTTCGGACGGGTGAATCGTCATCTCTTCAAGATGCGGATCGATCCCATAATGTGTAATGTGATTGACGCGCACGAACCAGCCCGTTTCGGCGTCTTCCAACACCACTTTCCCGGCCTTGCGGCTCATATTGGGATGGCACAGTGCCATATCGTCCGTTACCGGGCGCAGGTCGCAGTTGCGCGGCAGGACAATCGTGCGGCGCTCGTCGGATTCGATATTCACGCCCAGCAAGAGGCTGCCGTCCCGTTCGCGGTGTACCTGCTCAAGCATCTCGCTCTTGCCGCCGCCGCTGGCGCCTTCGTGCATGATCGTGATCTTATTGTCGTAGGGCGTAATGACCTGCACGGTGGAGCAGTGGGCGGTCACCCATTTCTCACGTTCGCCGAGCGCGAGGAGCACGCCGTAAATCCCTTTCTTCGCGCTTGGTCCCGGGTACAGGTTGTAGCTGAACAGTTCATGACGATGAGCGCGCCGGTTGTGCACAACCATTTGTTTTCCGCCGAAATGCGTGTGGCGAAACACGGGCGCAACATAGATGACCGCGCGCGGATTGAAGTCATGGGGAATTTCCTGCACCTCCATGATGCCCTGCAGCAGGGCGAGGCCGAGGGCGAAGAATCCCGCGTTCGACGGGCCGACGACGAGGGCATGGGCGCCCTTGCCGGGTTCGCCTGCAAAGAACGGAAAGAGGGCGAGCTCCTGTGTCTTCAGCCATTCGAATGTCTCGTCCCGTAGTTTGTCGAAGCTTTCGCCGTACACTTCGTCATAACGCGGTTTGTCCGTGGGGCTGTCATCGGCGATGATCATGCAATCCGGGTCACGTCGGCGCATATACGGCTCGATGTAGTTTGCGGCGATGCCGTTCTTGACGCGACACACTTCGGCTTCGACCACGCGCCCTTTGCCGGGCACGTCATACGCGACTTCGTGAATGCCGTGTTCGTTTGCATCACGCACGGCCAGTTCGATGAGTTCCGCTTCGTTCCCCGCTACGATATAGCCGGGACAGGAGTTCAGAACGTCTTCCAGTGCGTTGGGGAGGTGGTAATTACTATCTTTGAACTGCATCATTTCTCCTTACCAGTGTTTTGGGAGTGGGTAATCTAGCTGACACCAAAGATTTTTGCAATGCGGTCTTCCACGTCGCGCATACGCGGTTCGAATTCCTCGTCGTTCAGCACGTGCACGGTCAGACGATCGCCGTCGAGCGATACACTGGCGGTGCCGGGCAAGAGGCTGACGGTCCAGGCCAGGAAGACGCGCGGCAAGTCACCCGGCAGCCGCAAGGTATAGTCGATCAGACCGGTCTTCAACGGCATCCGCGGGTGCAGGGCGCGCCACGCCACGTCCAGACCGCCGAGCAGCGATTGCCAGAGGAAATAAGGGACGAATAACGCCAGTCCGGTCAAACTCCAGCGCCATGAACGGAGCGGCAGGATATGAAAACTGGCCAGTGAGGCGGCCAGCACGACCACCACGGCCACGCCCCATTCCTTCCAGCTCCCTTCCGTGAAGGCCCACCACGCGATCAGAAACGAGGCGGCGCGTAAGAGCACGCCGAAGGGGGTGATCTTGTGGGGTAGCGGGGTTTCGTTCTTTTCGGGTGCGCTCATCTTTCTTCTATCCTATCCATAGCGAGAGCATGAACATCAGCATCAAGAAAACCAAGACGGCGCCGCTTACTTCGAAGCGTCGTATGCGTGTGTCGGTATCCATCACGGGGTCTCGTCCTTCATGGGGAGGCAGCAGTCGGTTGACCCATGGATCGGCGGACGCGTTCCATCGCTCGATCGGGTCGGCCACATGCCGGACCCAGGCCTGCGCGACCCGTTGGGCGATGTGTTCGAATACGACCACAATATCGCCGGCCGGCGGTACGCGTTGCGGAGCGTGTAGCCAGAGCCAAGCGCCGCACGCGCACAACAGCCCGACCAGAATCGGCAGGGACGCCTTGAAGAGATCTCCATGCGTGAAGGGCTCCGTGGAAATGGGGACTTGAAGATAGTGTATGGTGAGCCAGGCCATGAAAGCCACGGTCAGTAGGGCGGCGCTCCATGAAGGCATCAATCCCTCGTGCCCGTCGGGTTGCCGGTCGGGGGCGGTCATCTTGCGATAGAGCAGATAGAGCAAACGTGTCAGGAGCAGGGTGGTGGCCAAGGCGCTCAAGGGCAGGATCACGTTCAGCGCTTGCGCCCATACCAGGTGTTCGGAAGCGGCCAGATATTTGAGCGCGCGCTTGGCCAGCGCGCCGCCGGTCATGGGCGAACCCGCGATGGCCAGGGCGGCCAATCCCAAGCCGGCAAAGATGATGCGGCGATGAATGCGCGGCGTGCGGGGTTCAGCCAGGACGACCCCGACACCAAGGAAGAGCGCCCCTTTGGCGAAGGCATGGTTTAAGGCGTAGATGCCCACGATCAGCACGGCCGTCGACCAGTCGGCGACTTTGGATAGCCCGATCCCGATACAGATGGTCATCACGCCCATTTGACTGATGCTGGAATAGGCGAGGTTGGTCTTGGGATTTTGCTGCGTCAATCCGACGGCGACCGCGTAGAAGGCGCCCAGACAGCCGAGCGCAATAAGGAGGGACCCCCAGCCGGTATAGGACGCATGCCCGCCGGGCAGGAAGGATATCCATCCGAGCAAGCCCGCCTTGATCATCGATCCGCTGAGTACCGCGCTGGCGGGGGTGGGGGCCACGGGATGGGCCAACGGTAACCAGCCGTGCAGAGGGAGTAGGCCGGTCTTGACGCCGAACCCGAACAGGATGAGAGGAATGACGGCATGGTCC
>SKZA01000324.1 GCA_007127595.1 Kiritimatiellia bacterium | reverse complement strand
CCGCAGAAATGCTGATAATCGATCAGCTCCGTCACAGTGGGGTTCTCGCCGCAGACGGGGCACTCGGGATCCTTGCGCAATTTCAATTCGCGGAACGTCATGTTCAGCGCGTTGTACAGCAACAAGCGCCCAATCAAAGGCTCGCCGATACCGGTGATGATCTTCACGGCTTCGGTAGCCTGAATGACGCCGATGATGCCGGGCAGTACGCCGATTACACCGCCTTCGGCGCAACTGGGGACCAACCCCGGCGGAGGCGGCTCGGGATACAGACAGCGATAGCATGGTCCTTTGTCAGCCCAGAACACCGAGGCCTGGCCCTCGAAACGGAAGATGCTGCCGTATACGTTCGGTTTGCCGAGCAGGACACAGGCATCGTTGACCAAATAGCGCGTCGGAAAATTATCGGTGCCGTCGATGATCACATCGTACGGGCGCATGATATCGAGCGCGTTGTCCGAACTGATGAACGTGTTGTAGGTCTCGATCTCGACGTGCGGATTGATGTTCTTGATTCCGTCCTTCGCCGAGTCCAACTTGGGGCGGCCGACGTCGTCCGTACCGTGAATGATCTGGCGCTGCAAATTGGTGGAGTCGACCACGTCAAAATCGACCAGACCGAGTTTGCCGATCCCGGCGGCGGCCAGATAAAGGGCGAGGGGAGAGCCCAGCCCGCCCGTACCAATAATGAGCACGCTCGCGGCCTTGAGTTTCTTCTGCCCTTCGATGGTGAATTCGGGAATGATGAGGTGGCGACTGTAACGCTCGATTTCCTCTTTCGACAGGCTGACGCCCTCATCGGATACCAGTCCCTTGGTCGGTTTCGGCGCTTCCGCGACAGGTTTGCCACCGGCGACGGCCGGCACGATGGTTACGGCGTCGCCCGGTTTCAGTTCCGTGTCCTTCTGCTTGAGATAGCGGATGTCATCGTCGTTTACATAGACGTTGACGAAGTTGCGCAGGTTGCCGTCGTCGTTGAACAGGTGATGGCGCAGGTCGGGATAGGTGTCCGATAGCTTTTGCAACACCTCGCCCACGGTTTGCCCGTCGATCTCGATGGCGTCCTGGTTATTTGCATATTGCCGCAACGCGGTCGGTATATGAATGGGAATGCCCATTGTCTCTCCTTTAATCCTCAATCGTAATGGCTACTTCGTTAAAGCGGGCCCGGTCATCTTGTAAGGCCCATGCGGTCATGTCCGTCGACCGCCCTTTCTCAATCGATACGATGATGTAAACATACCACGGCCACGCCTGTTCGGTGTCAAACGCCGACGGTCGGGCCGGTGCGTCGGGATGCGAGTGGTAAAACCCCAGCACATCGAGTCCGTCCTTTCGCGCGGCGCGTTCCACGGCCATGAAACGTTCGGGCGCGATCAGGTACCGGTTGTGTTTGGCTTCCTCCTCCCGCGCGTTCTCGACCGGCTCCACCCGTACGATACGGCGCGCACCGTCGTCCAGGCGACCGATGAGAAACCCGAAACACTCACGCGGATAGCTCTTCTCGCCTTCCGCCCGAATGAATCCGGCGGACTCCGTGTCCAGTCGCACGCCCATCGTTCTATTCCCTCCAGAAATCCATGTCGATGTATTTCTGGCCCCCATCGCACAGAACGGCGACCACCACACCCGACGACAGCTTCTTTGCCACTTCCATGGCGCAATGTACGGCCGCCCCCGCAGAGATGCCGATCAGCAGGCCTTCTTCACGGGCGACACGACGGCACATGGCCTGCGCGTCCTCCGTGCGTACCCAGTAATTCTCATCGGCCAAATCGGCGTCGTAGATGGCCGGTACCAGGTTGGTCGGCAAGTGCTTCAAGCCTTCCAAGCCGTGCATGGGCGAATCCGGCTGAAACGAGATCAGCCGAATATCCTGGTTGAACTCTTTGAGGCGACGGCCTGTGCCTGTGAACGTGCCGCTGGTACCGAGTCCCGTGATGAAATGAGTAATCTCTCCGTCTGTCTGGCGGATCAGTTCCACCCCGGTCCCATGATAATGCGCCCGCCAGTTGGCGTCGTTACTGTACTGGTCCGGATAAAAGTAGGTGTCCGGAGATTCCTTGTACATCCGGATGGCCTCTTCTATGGCGCCGTCCGAACCGAGATGGGGCGCGGTCAATACCAGTTCCGCGCCATACGATTCCAGCAACTGCCGCCGGATGAGGCTCATGTTTTTCGGCACGCACAAGCGCACGCGATACCCCAAGGCGGCACCGATCATGGCGTAGGCAATGCCGGTGTTACCGGAGGTGGCGTCGAGGAGGATCTTGTCCTTGGTCAATTCGCCGCGCTTGATGCCTTCCCGAATCATGTTCAGCGCCGCGCGATCCTTGACCGATCCGCCCGGATTAAACCATTCGGCCTTGCCCAGAATGCGCACGGGGGCGACATCGGCCGATAACCGCCGCATTTCAAGCAACGGAGTATTGCCGATATGGTCGGTCAACCCACTGACATGGGCTATGCGATCTCCGGTCGACACTGCTGATGATTGCTCTAACTCGGCTATTTTCATAGGGATGACGAGAATGTGTGCACTAGTGCCTGTCCCCGCAGAGAAAGTGTCTGTCCCCAAAGGGACATCAGGGATACCCGCAATCGATACGATCAAATCCCTATTATGTCAATCGGACTTTGGGTTTCCAGTCCTTTGGAGCGTCGGAACTCTTTGCAGGTGAAGGCGTTGCGGTCTGTTCCGTTTCCTGCGATTCGGGAGGGGTTTGGGGTCCCGGCTTCGGTTCAGGTTTGGCTTGCGCGGGGGGTGCCGAAGGCGGTTTCGTCTCCGGCCATGGGGCTGGCGCAGGCTGTTCGGGCTTAGCGGGAGCTTCCTGTTTGGCGGCCGGCTTTGCTTCGGGCTTTGCTGCTTTGGGCGATTGAGCGGGTTTGGCCGATGCGGCCTGTGGAGGTTGGGTCGGCATCTGTTGGCGTAGCCTAATATAGCGGTCGTTGAGTTCCCGGAAGGAGCGCACGACCTGCATATGCGTATCTTCCAATTCGGCAAGACGTTTCCGGGACTTCTCCGTTTCTTCCCGTTCCCGGTGGAGCCGGTCTTCAAGCTGGCGAACCCTTGCGCCGGCTTCGTCTTCCACTTCATCACGAGCCGAGCGCAGATTGTCCAATTCCCCGGTCTTTTCCCGTAGCTGTTCCAGCAGCGAGTCGTAATTCTCGGACAATTGCTTGTAGGATTCCATGATCGCGGCGGGTGTGGCATCATGGTTGATTCCAGCGCCGTCGAGCGCATTCTGCATATCCTCGACATTCTTTTCGAGCTGATTAATGCGATACATCAAACGGTCACGCGTGGATTGAACCTCGTGCAGTTGATGGCGAAGATCCTTGTTTTCCGCTTCGAGCTTCTCCTCGGCCTCCAAGCGTTGCGTGCGCTCGGACTCATACAGCACTCTCCACTTTTGCGCGTCCTTCAGCGATGCATCGCCACGGATAACCGTTGCGGTAGCCTGCTTTTCCTTCTCCTTTGGGGGCGGCGTGGGAGCGTCCAATAGGCGTTTTTCGAGGGCCTCAAGCTTTTGCGTCAGTTCCTGAACCTGTGCGCTTAGCTGCGCATTCTGCTCGGTCAATTGTTCGTTTGTGTCGGTCAACTGTTTTGTTTGAATGACTTGGGTGGCCTGCTGTTCGGTGAGTTCATCCACCCGTGCGGTCAACTGCATGTCGCGCTGGGCAAAGACATACAACAGGCGCTCGGCAGCCGTCTTAACGTCTTTGGAAACGATGTGCCGTATCGGCGAAGTCAACTCAATCGACCCGTCATCAACCAGTTCGCGCAACGCAAGGACATGCAAGGGACCGTAGGTTTCGCCGTTATCAAGGACGACTTCATATTCCATTTCGAGCCGCTTGACGGAAGGGGCGGGCACCCAGGTTTCGCGGTCCTGCGAGAGTTGG
>SKZA01000199.1 GCA_007127595.1 Kiritimatiellia bacterium | reverse complement strand
GAATTACAGCCTGACGGCCCCCGCCCTGCTCGATCTGTTCGACACAAGCGATCGCGAACGCCGCATCGTGTTGCCACACCCGATCAGCGCGGATCAGTCGGTGTTGCGTCCTTCGTTGATTCCGCAAATGGTGGAGACGATCGGTCGCAATCACGCGCGCCAGATTCCGGAAACGCTGTTCTTCGAGTCGGGTCGCGCGTACTGGATGGCCGACGGCAAGGTGAAAGAGGAGGATCGCATATCCGTCGGACTCATGGGGCCCGTGGGCCGCGGGCCGTACGAGAAGCGCCGGGATCTGGAAGCGAGCGAGATGTTCGCCTGGATGAAAGGCGTACTGGAAAGCTTGTTTGCGGCGCAGACCATCGTGAACTGGTCGGTCGAGCGTCTGTCGCATCCCGCATGCGAGGACGGCCAGGCGGTAACCATACTGATCGACGGCGAACCGGCAGGCGTGATGGGTCTGGTACGCGCGGGAATTCGTCATGAATGGCGCTTGGAAGAGCCGATTGCCGTGGCGGAGCTGAAAACGGCGGCGTTATTGAAGTATTTCGGACGCATTACGCCGGCGCGCGCAGTGCCGGCTTACCCCTCGATTTCACGCGATATGGCATTGATTGTGGATCAACATATTGCGCATGAAGACATTGTGAAGTTGATCCGCAAGTATGCCGAAAAGGATCTGGAAAAGATCGAATTATTTGATATATTCGAGAGTGACGCGATTGGTGCAGGCAAGAAAAGCATGGCCTACAGCGTCACGTATCGTTCGGATACACGCACCTTGACGGATGAAGAGGCGAATGTGTATCATGAACGAGTGAAGGACGCGATTAAACGCGAACTTAACGTTGCAATTCGGGAAGGCTGAACCCTTTCCGCGTTGAGTTGATATTGACTGAACAAGGTAGATGATGAACCCCATGGTATCATGGTTTGAAACTCTGACCCTCGTGTTCCTGGTCGTCTTATTGAGACCGGTGTTCGAGGTTTTGATTACTTATTCCCGTGAAAATTGTCCTGTGCGATTGTTGACCAAGCACGGACCGCTAACGCGATCCGTACGCCGACCCGATATGCTGTCGGGTGGGAATCCGCTCGGGCGGCCGGACGGCCGGCGCCCGGAATAAGTGATTGTGTTCTTTGACAGATTCAGGGGTTCATCTTCTTCGTAGGCGGACGCGTTCCGCGTGCGAAGGGTAAAATTACCCTGCCTTGTTCGTGATTGGACCATAGCGGCTCTGACCCATTATCTTTGTAGCGGGAGCAGAGCGTTCAACCGGGGCCTGCATGTCCTTTGAAGCAGGAAAGCAGAAACCGAATTGGCGCAGCGCCCACCCTTATATAAAGGGAACAGAGACACGGTCCTAACGGCAAAGGCGGGGTTTTTTTATGCCCCGCGAGGAGCACGATGGATCTGTTCGAACAAGAGCGGGACACCGACAAGAAGACGCGTATGGCAGCGGAGAACACTCCGCGCACTCAACCCCTGGCGGCGCGCATGCGCCCTCGCACGCTCGAAGACGTGGTTGGACAAGACCATATCCTCGGCCCGGGCAAACTTCTGCGTCGCGCCATCGAAGCCGATCGACTCGGCAGCATTATCCTCTACGGCCCGCCCGGCTGCGGCAAAACGTCGCTGGCCGAAGTCATTGCCAACGCCACGCACCGCCGTTTTGAGCGGTCCAGCGGCGTTTTGGCCAATGTCCAGATATTGCGCGAACTGCTGAAGGCGGCGGAACACCGCAAGCAACATGCCGGCGAAGAAACGATTCTGTTCATCGACGAAATCCACCGGTTCAACAAGGCGCAACAGGACGTGCTCCTCCCCTACGTCGAGCAGGGCGCCATCACCTTGATCGGCGCGACGACGCATAATCCGTTCTTCTTCATTAATAGTCCCTTGACGTCGCGGTCGCAGATTTTTCAATTGGAACCGTTGCCCGCCGCCGCCATCCGCACCTTGCTCGAACGCGCGGTGGTCGACGAACGCGGGCTGGGTGATCGCCTCATCCGGATGGACGACGACGCCTACGAGCATCTCGCCGCCGTGTGTGAAGGCGACGCGCGCCGCGCACTGAACGCCTTGGAGATCGCCGCATTAACGACCGCCCCGAATGGCGACGGAACAATTCATGTCACGCGCGCGGTGACGGAGGAATCCATCCAGAAGAAAGCCGTCGTGTACGACCACGACGAGGACGAGCATTACGACACCATTTCCGCGTTCATCAAGAGCATGCGCGGTTCCGATCCCCACGCCGCCGTGTATTGGTGCGCCAAGATGATCTACGCGGGCGAAGACCCGCGTTTCATCGCGAGGCGCATGATCATCTTTGCGTCCGAAGATATCGGGAACGCCGATCCGCGCGCCTTGACGGTGGCTGTCAACGCTCTGGCAGCCGTCGATTTTGTCGGTATGCCGGAGGCGCGCATCATTCTGGGACACGCGGCGACGTATCTGGCGACCGCGCCGAAGAGCAACGCCGCGTACATGGCCATCGAATCCGCATTGGCGGACGTGAAGGAAGGCCGAACGCTGCCGGTTCCCAAACATCTGCGTGACGGCGGCCCGGTCGGGAAGAAGGCGTTCGGCTATACCGGATACAAGTACGCGCACAACTACGAAGGCCATTTTGTCGACCAGGAATACGTGCCCACATCCAGAGTCTATTACGAGCCGGGCAGCCAAGGGTACGAGGACACCATTCGCAAACGCATGGAACACTGGAATTCATTACGTAAACAAGCAAAGGAGCAACAGCAACAATGAAAACCAAAGACGAAATACGGCGAATGATCCGCGTGAAAAGGGCAGGCCTGACACTGGAATGGATCGACACGCACAGCAAGGCCGCCATTGAACGATTACGTGAATCGGATGTGCTGAAGGGCGCCGTCAATCTGGCCTGTTATCTGGCCAAGCCCTTCGAGATACAGACCCAACGTTTCATCGAAAGCTGTCTCATGGAAGGTAAGCGGGTATGCGTACCGCGCCACATCGACGACCAGGAAGGGTACGCTTGGTCCTGGGTAAGCCCTGCGGGCGCCTGGCGCGACGGACCGTGGCATATCGCGGAGCCGGCACAATTCGATCCGGCCGACACTAACGCCATTGAACTCGCTATTGTGCCGGCCGTGGCTGTCGACCGTGCCGGGCAACGCGTCGGGCACGGCGGGGGCAATTTCGACCGCCTGCTTGCCGGCATTACCTGTACGCGCGTCGCGCTGGTCTTTGATTTTCAAGTCATTGAGGAAGTGCCCACAGAGTCACATGACGTGCCGATCAACGTCATTGTTACAGAGAATGAGACATACACCATACAAGCCAAACCAGTTTGAGGTCGAACAACTGAGCGTATGGCAACCGTTCTGGCATACGATCATGGAGTATATATGACAACGCAAATGATGAGCATAATGCTATTGCTGGTGGGCGCGCTTGCGCTCGCCGCAGGCTATGGGGCTCACGCCGTTCGCACGCGTTTGAAGGCCGCATCGGCAGAAAAGAATGCGCGGCAAATTCTGGAAGATGCGAAACGTGAGTCAGCAGCCGCCCTTCGTGAAGCGAAGCTTCATGCGAAGGATGAATATATCCGCATGCGCGAAAAGTTTGAGGAGGAAACGCGTGCGCGAAGGCAGGAACTCCTGGCCCAGGAAGAGCGCGTGGCCCAGCGCGAGACGAATCTCGACCGCAAACTGGCCATGCTCGACAAGAAAGATCAATCCCTTGACGAAAAATTACAGGAGCTGCAAACGCAACGGGATGAATTGGCGCGAAAATCACAGGAACTCGACGGCCTGCTCGCCGAACAGCGCAATAAGATACAGGAAATCGCAGCCATGTCTCAGGAGGAGGCACGGCATATCTTGATGTCGCGTCTGGAAGACGATCTTCGTAATGAATCGGGCGGATTAATTCGG
>SKZA01000015.1 GCA_007127595.1 Kiritimatiellia bacterium | reverse complement strand
GCGACTTCAAGATCGGGCACGCCGATGGCAAGATCCAAGGGCCCGATACGCGTGGCTTCCTCTGCAATCGCTTCCAGCGCTACGCGCGCCTGGTCGATGGGATTGGCGCCGAGATGAACGTTGCGGCCCGGTTGCGGGATTTCAATCCGTCGCTCTCGCCATGCGTCCTTGCGCGGGCGACCCCATTCGTCGAAATGGTCCGCCTCGGATTCGGGTGCATGAATCAACACCGCCACCGGAATATCATCCGGAACTTGTGCTAAAGCTCGGGTCATCAACAGGCTCGGGTCCGGCACGGCGGCGATGATGACGCGTCGAGCTTCTGCGGGCAGTTCCGGCGCGTCGGCCTGACGAATCAGGTTCGCCGCGCGATCCTCAAAACCGGCTTGCTCAAGGCGATTCAGGTATTCTGTTTCCAGTCGGGCGAGATCGGCCCAGCGATCCGGTTCATCCAATCGATCCCCGAATTGACGAACTACATCGCGCATCAAATAGCCACCGTCCACGAGGGTGCTGCGTACGCGCTGTATGTGTTCCGCGGTGTGAATGGCCCACGCCGCTTCGCCCCGCGGCGGTGGAACCGGAAACAGTCCGGTGTATTCAACGGGATCGATTTCATTCAGTACGCGGGTCCACAGGGTGTTGGACAAGAGCGGGCCGGCTACGTTGCCCTGGCGTGTCGGTTGAAGGAAGAAAAGCGGTTCGCGCACGATCGGCGGGATCAGCGCGGTGCTGTGTTCCGCGCAACGCATGGCCAAGGACTCCCGCAGACGGCGACCGGCCTGTCGCGTCGGCACGATCACCAGGGCGTCGGATAAATCTACCGTGCCCTTCGTGCGACCCGACAGCAGCCATTCGCCGACCCGCTCGGTGAGCGGTGCGGACCAGTCCAGAAAGTGGCGTTCGGGAGCCATGACGTGGGAGGATAGCGCAAAGGCGCAAAGGATGGAAAGGCGCAATCAGAAAGGCCTTCCGTCGAACACATCCTAAACAAGGACCGCTCGCCGGCGTACCATGGTCGAGTGATACTTCGCGCATTTACCCTGATGGCTGTCGGGGGCATCTGGGGGCCCTTTGCGTCTTCAACGATGGCTCATCGGGAGGCGTCTATGGAGGCGCCGCCCGATCCCGTACCGCATGCGCGCGCGCTTACAGCGTATTGGATCGAATTGGTCCTACCCGAGACCGCGTATGAGCCGGATTACGTGCAGTCGGCGTCGCTCTACACGATATCCAGTGTCGACGATCCCGCCTATGCGCACGCGCACCAATCGGTTACCGTGTTGCACCGCCACTGGCCCGAGTCCGCTCCGTATCGCGCCACACACGGTGACGCGCTGGACGTGGCGCATATCCGGGTGATGTACCGCGTCTATCTCAAACTGCCGGAACCCATGTTGGCGGGTCGCACGTATGAAGTCACGGTGGCATCGGAAGTTGGAATCGGCGGCCCGTATGTTGTCGAATACGAGTCGGCTCCGACCCCCGTCTTCCATGTCAACCAGATAGGTTACGCCTTGAATGGCGCAAAATATGCGTATCTATCCTGGTATGCAGGCGACGGGCACATTGATTTTCCCGCCCCCCCCGCATTTGAATTGAGAGCGGTCACATCCGGCTTGTCCGTACATACCGGGATAGTGACGTTTGTCGCGTTCGCCGCCGATGAGCCGTGGGCGCGGGCTGACTTGTATGAACTCGATTTCACGGACTTCATGGAGGAGGGGCGCTATGAGTTGTTTGTTCCGGAAGTAGGCTATTCATTCCCGTTTGATATCAGCGCCGACACGTTTGATCGCGTCACATACACCGTGCTGCGCGGATTGACGATGCAACGCGACGGTGATCACGGCTTGAATAATACCAACATCACACAATGGCATCGCCCGGTCGCGCATCTCGACGACGCGATCGAAGAGTCGACGGGCGAGCGTGTGGATCTGGTTGGCGGGCATATGGACGCGGGCGATCGCGGACGCTATCCGTGGAACGCAGCGGCCATGACCGCGCCGCTGCTGGCGGCCGCGATCCTGTTTCCCGACGAAGTATTGTCGCTGGGCGAGACGTTGGACCTGCCGGAATCGAACAATGCGATACCCGATTGGCTGGACGAGACCATTTACGCGTTGGACTGGCTCGCAAAGGCGGTGTTGAACACCAGCAAGGATGGCGCATTGCCCTTCTACCTGCGTCCGGCGACGGGCGGCTATGAATTATATCAACCGCCCGTTGGGGCGAGCGGGCGCGTCTGGTTTGACGAAACGATGGGGCCGAATCGTTCGGAAACGCTCTATGCGGCGGGTGTGTTGGCCATGGCTTGCAACACGCCGTTGCTGCAGGAATATGCGCCGGATCGCGTGACGAATTATTTGGCCGCGGCGCTTCGTGCATTCAGTGCCTTCGAAACGCATCATGCGGACGACACGTTCTGGGCGGATGCGGGCTGGTACGACCCCTACACGGCGGGTACGAACCCTTGGTCGGACGAAATGCTGATTGCGGCGGCGAATCTTCTTGAGCTGACCGGCGAACAGAAATACGTCGAATGGATCGAAAGCGAATGGCCCGCGAATCCGGCGGCTATGCGGCGTTGGGATTGGGACTTGGAAGGGCCTTGGTTGCATGCGTTCCTTTCGGTCTGGCGCGTCACCGATCCGCAATTACCCGCGTCCGTCTCCCAAGCCGCAGGCGCCGCCATTTTGGAATGGGCCGATACGATGTGGGCGTATGATCAGCCGTATGGATCGCCCCTGATACATCATGGATTGAATGGTCCGATCGGGTATCACCTTTCCGGCAGCATGTGGGCGTTCCCGCTCATGCTCGCGTACGGGGTGTCGGGCGACGCGCAGTACAAAGGACAAATCGAGAAGATTTGGCACTACCTGCTTGGCGCCAATCCCATGAGCCGGACGTTCATCAGCGGGTTGGGCCGCCCCGAAAAGCGGCCGCGCTGGCCGATTCATGAGATTGCGCAATACCAGTGGACGCGTTACGTGAACGGGCATGCGGACGGCTGGAGTGAAATGCCGCCCGGTATCCCAAGCGCCGATCTGCAGAACGGGTACTTCAATTACTATCTGAATGACGAATGGAACGCGCCGCGCCGCGAAGCAAAGTATCCCGCCCAGGAGGATTACGCGCCGCTCTATCGCTATCAGGACGCATGGAGCACGACCGACGAGTTTGTCATTCGCAACATGTCGCGCCAAGCCGCCTCGCTGGTCCCGTTGCTCGGAACGAACCGGCCGCCGCGTTTCAGCCTAACGGTGGATGCCGGGACAGGCGACGTGATGCGCGATCCCGATTTGCCGAACTATGAGATTGGCAAACCCGTGGTTTTGACCGCCGTTCCGTCGTGGGGACAGGCCTTCGTTCGTTGGGAAGGGGACGCCGAAGGAAGCGAGAATCCGCTGACCCTATGGATGGATACGGATAGGACGGTTCAGGCCGTTTTCGAGGACGTTCCATCCTATACTTTATATACGGACGGTTGGGGCGGCGAAGTCACGGTGGATCCCGCGGCTGACCTTTATCCGTCCGGCATGGTGGTGACGGTCACGGCGGAGCCGTATGCCGGTCTGCGCTTTATGGAATGGATGGGCGATGCGGAGGGATATACCCATCCGCTCCCGGTGGTTATGAATGATGACAAATCCATATGGGCGCGATTTGTGGCGGTTACCGAACTGGACGTTTTCGAGATCGACGTCGGTTGCGTCAGCGAAGCGACATGGATTGCCGACGCGCTCGTCTTATCGGGTTGCGGCGAACGATTATGGTCCGACACAGATCGCTTTCTCTATGTGGCGCAAACAAATGTCAGCGGTCCATTCGAGTTCACGGCCCGCGTGGACGCGCTTGATGCACAGAACGCGAATGCGCGGGCCGGCATCATGATTCGCACGTCCGACGCGCCCGCG
>SKZA01000230.1 GCA_007127595.1 Kiritimatiellia bacterium | reverse complement strand
CTGGGGCGGGTTTCGGACTTCGTGCTTCGGATTTGATTCGGGCTTGGGTCTTTCGTCATTCGTCATTGATGGACAATGCGTTGCGTGTATACACGAATCAGCCCTGGTCGGACGCAAAATCCATTACATCTTAACGGAGAAAAGTGTATCTTTATGCTGGCCACAGGCTACGACCTTGATACAATGAACGGTGGATTTCTGATCGAAAATGATGAATTCCTTATCGGTCAACGGTACAACGCCGCACGACCACAGGATGGTTTGGAACATAAAGAAAGGACAGGGCGATATGAAAACAACGCGTACGTTTTTCTGGAGTGCAATGATTCTGTGTGTGGGATTGGCGGTGGGCGCGCGCGCGCAGGCACCCATCTTCTATGAGACCATGGGAGTTCCTGCCGCCAATACACCCATTGCGACCCATGTCGCCAACGAAGGCTTTGACAATAATAATCTGACATTCGGAGATGGGGACGCCCCGGACCCGGCTGATATCAGAACTTCGCTGACGTCCAGCGGTTATACGAACGCAATTGGTCAAGCCGCGTCCGGCGGGGGCGTTGTATTCTTTGGAACTGCTGGCGGTCATGGCGCGCGGGGATTCAGTATTGGGAATATTGATGCCTCGGCATTCACGAACTTGGTATTGAGTTTCGGATATAGAAAGGGGAGCGCAACCGAGAATGTCGATTTGGCTGTTGAATGGTCCAATGACGATGGCGATAATTGGAATCCCCTGTCTGTGGACTTTCCCGATCCGAGTGCATCTACGGGTTGGTACCTCCTTGATGATATCTCTCTTCCCGCAGCAGCGGAAGTGGATAACCTTTCGCTACGCTGGTATCGCGCCGCTGATGGTGGCGAACTTCGCATCGATGACGTCCTGTTGATGGGTGATGGATTCATTGTGACCTTGGATAGGGAAGATGGATACAAGGTTGCCCAGGGCGCTACGGGCACCATTACGGCGACGCCCGAAGGCGGAGCTGAACCGATCGACTATGATTGGTCGAGCGATCTTGATCCATCCCATTACGATGCGGTCGACAATGTCTTTACCATCTTGGCTACAGCGCCAGCCGGTGACTATTTCGCGACAGTAGATGCAACGGACGCCAGTTCGGCCGAGTCTGATGCCACGGTACTCTTTACCGTGTCCCCGCTGAGCACAATTACCATAGCTCCGGCCGCTAACGGGACGGTAGAGACGGATCCGGCCGATGAAGCGTTTGAGGGAGATACCGTCACCATTACAGCGACGCCGGACGAAGGCTATGTCGTAGACAGTGTTTCGGTCGAGGGTGCGGATACCACCCCGATCTCTGTTACGGCGGGCAATACCTTCACGATGCCGGACCAAGCGGTTACGGTGACCGTCGTATTCGAAGAGTTGATCGCCGGGACCTATATTGTGGATTTTGAAGGTCCGGGAGAAACAAAGACTGGGTATGCGTCCGAAACCGTGAATCTGAGCGGACTGGATTGGAATATGACGGAAGTCCTCATCGGGACCTCCGGGGACGATTGGAAGAATGGGTTGCGCTCCGCCCGGCTGCGTGGGTACGGCGATTCGTCCATGACGATGCTTGAGGACCTGACCAACGGCTTGGGATCGATTACGTTCCAGTATCGTCGATTCGGCACGGCCGCGCAAGTGGACTGGATGGTCGAATATAGTGTCAACGGCGGTGCAACGTGGAACCAGATCGGCGATGACTTTACTGCGCCTGCGTCAGATGATGTACAGACATTTTCTGAAGATGTGGATGTGGGCGGTAACGTCCGAGTGCGAATCAAGAGGGCTACTGAGACAGGCGGGGTGAATCGCCAGCTCAATATTGATGATATCATCATGACGCCTTCCGAGGAGCCGCCTCCGGGCGATCTGCCGCCGATCGTCACTTTTAATCCTCCGGGAGCTGCGCAAGAGGTGTTTGAAGGGCAGCCTGTCCAGTTCGATGTGATTGCGGATCAGGTGCCCGCTGATGCGGGCCAAATGACAGAGCTTGGTGCACTATTGCTGCCGGCGGGGGCGACCTTCCCGGGTGCGACGGGTGCGGCGCCTATACAGGCGACCTTTGATTGGACGCCCATGGTGGCCGGTGTCTACACGGCAACATTTGTTGCTGTGGACAGCGATGGTTCCACGCCGCAGGATATGGTCATTACCGTAGAGGAAACACCGGATAGCGCATTGGCATATTACACGTTCAATGACGAAACCCCGACGCCGGATGTAACGGCTGCCAATGTGGTCGTGAGCGACCTGGCGGTGTCGTCCGGCTCGATTACGTATGGCTTTGTGGCCGGAAATTGGGACGGTTCCGGCGTGCCCTATGCACAATCGGGCGGCGGCTGGGCCATTGATGTGCGGGATGATGCCAAATACTTCAGCCTCACGATTGAAGCCGAAGAAGGCTGGATGTTCTCCGTAACGAATATTTCCCTGTTGCAGCGAGCAACGGCAGCCGGTCCTGCCGTAATGGGCATTAACTTCAATGGAACGGACGATGTTTACCTCGAAGAGTTGGCCGGCAATGCCACGGTAGCGACCTCCGTGCCGATCTCGGGGTATACAGGCTTGACGAACATCGAAGTTCGGATTCAGGGATGGAGTAACGAGTGGCGCTCCACCAGCGGGACGGGCGATTTCCGAATCGATGACGTTCTTGTGCAAGGCGAGGTCGCTGCGGCCGGCTTGATCGTCTCTGTGGACAAAGCGGATGGGTTCGTCGTCGAACAGGGAACCAGCGACGTCATCACGGCCAGTGCCGTGGGCGGTGAAGAACCCTACTCCTTCGGTTGGGTCACTGATCTGGACGCGGCGGATTATGACGCGGACGATGAGACGTTCACGATTCTGGCGACGGCGCCGGCGGGCGATTACTTCGCCACGGTGACGGTGACGGACGATGCCTCGGAACAGGACGACACGACGGTGAACTTCACCATCGCGCCGAAGTATTCGATCACCATTACGCCGCCGACGAACGGGACGGTGGAAACCGATCCGGTCGGCAGCGCGTTTGAAGGGGAAACGGTGACCATTACCGCAGAACCGGATGTCGGATACGTGGTGGATGAGATCAGCGTGATCGGGGACAGCGATTCCCTGCCGCAGGTGGTGGTGGACGACAGCTTCATCATGCCGGACCAGGACGTAACGGTCACGGTGACGTTTGAGGAAATCCCGCCGCCGCCGGGCTTGCTGGTGCATTTCCTGGCCGATGAAGAGGATGAGAACGCGCCTGTTCAGGAACCGGTGTTCCTGGCCGCTAATCTCAGCTTGGTAGATGACGGTATCGCCGGAACGGGAACGGCGGACATCCTGCGCAACGCTCCGAGCGCGGCGTGGGACGATCAATACCACTACGCCCACTCGGCCGGAACAGGAGCCTATGCCGGAGAACGGGACGATGATACAGGCTACGTCCTGACGATTAATGCCGATGAAGGGTACACCTTCGACCTCGATGCCATCACCTTTAAGCATCGGGCGACGTCTACCGGGCCGGGCATGGTCGGCGTCAAGGTCAATGGCGTCAACTATTCGGGAACCGGCGATGAAGTGTCCACGACGGTGACCGACTATGAATCCGAGGCGCTTGGCCTGACGAGCCTGACGCAGGCGGTTATCTATGTTCAGGGCTGGGATTCGCCGGGCTCGGGTAACGGTCAATTCCAGATGAATGACCTGCAAATACTCGGCACGGTGGAAGCGGACGATCCGGATCCGGATCCGGATCCCGATCCCGAACCCGTGGATGTGACCTTTACGGTTGCGGCGGGTGATCCGGCGTCGGTGAGCTTCATCGGTGAAGACGGCGTCTGGTATGCGTTGCAGTTCACGACGGACCTGACCGATTCGGGTGCCTGGGAGTATGTACTGGACGAGTTCGACGAGCCCATCAAAGTCGAGGGCGATGGTGTCACGGAGATTACGT
>SKZA01000021.1 GCA_007127595.1 Kiritimatiellia bacterium | reverse complement strand
GGCAACCTCACCTACGATAGCGCCAATTCCGCTTCTTGGCAGGGGATCAGTGGTGTGCCGTATGCGCGTAGCCTGACGGGATGGGATGCCGCGGACCAGGATTCCGCAAAGCATTTCTTCTTCGAATTGGACGCGGACAGCGGATGGGAATACGAGATTCGCGAAATCCGGCTCTGGTGGCGTCGGACCGGGACGGGCCCCGAAGACGTCGGGCTGCGTATCGATTCCACTTCCATCTATTCACAGGCGTTGGCGGCCGATACGACCGAGGAAATCATTCTTGGACTGACGACCTACACCAACCTGACATCGGCTGTAATCCGTATTGACGGTTGGGCCGGCGGCGGCGGCCAGATGCATGTGGACGACGTCGAGGTGTACGGTATTGTGCGCCAGCAGATCATTCCCAATATCGAAGTGCTGGGCACAAACGATGCCGTCATCGCCGATGGTTCGACAACGCCTGAGTTGGCGGATGGGACCGATTTTGGAACCGTCTCGGCGGGCGACAACAAGGATCATATCTTCACCATTACCAATTCCGGTTTGTCCGAACTGACCTTCGACGATGTGGCCATCGGAGGCGATCATGCGGGGGACTTCTCCGTGACCGTGCAACCCACGTCGCCGCTGGACGGGGCGGACACGGATACGTTCACCATCCGTTTTGAGCCTTCGGACGCCGGCCTACGGGAGGCTACCGTCTTCATCACCAACAATGTCGCCGGCAAGAATCCCTATACGTTCGATATCCAGGGCACGGGCGCCGGCCCCACGCTCGACGTGGATCCCGACAATCTGACGTTCAACGCGAACGTCACGCAGAACCCGGATCCCGATGAGCAGACGTTTGACATCAGCAACCTCGACTTCGGTTCGATGCCCTACACGAACACCATTTCCTACAGTCCGGGCGCTTCGGGTTGGCTGACGATTGAGCCCAGCGAAGGACTGCTCGGCGCCACGGATACGCAGATTACCACGGCGCGGGTCACGTCCGTCGGCTTGCCGCGCGGGACCTACTACGCCACCAACACGGTCAACGCCGGCGCGGCGGGTCTGGTGGAAATGGAGATCACCCTTAACGTAACCGGCACGATCTTCGGCGTGACCTACGACACGTTTGATTACACGTCTTCTTCGGTCCTGCACGATCAGTCCGGAGGAGCGGGCTGGGACGGGAATTGGACCCGCAACGCCACATCGCCCGAGCTCTTTATTCAGGCCGACAGCCTGGCCGACTTCACCGGGTACTGTAATCTGGGTGGGCACAAGGCGGCCTTGGACGGTGGGGGGTTGAGTACAGGCGACCGGTTCCGCGAGGCGTTTCGCAACTTCCCCGAAATCACCAATGGCGTGGTCTATGTCGGCTTCAAGTTCCAGATGGACAATACGGGGTCCGGGCGTGAAGGCGGCGTCCGGCTGATGGACGGCGGCGATCCGGTGTTGTGGATCGGCAAAGTGGATGCGGCCTCGAACGTGCTCTCCGTCAATCGCGAAGGCGGCGGCGGACTCGCTGGCTCTTCCTACAACTTGAATAATGCAGTAACCTATCTCCTCGTGACCCGATTCGATCTGGATTCGGGTGATGTGCGCGCCAAGGCCTTTACGGCCGCCCAGTGGGACGCCGCCAATGCCGAGGAGCCGGCTTTGAACGGATGGGACGTAGTGACCACGCATACGGCGGACATCGAACGCATCAACCGCCTCTCGCTGTATGCGCAACATGGCTTGGGTGCGGGCGAATCGCCGGGCTTTGTCCTTTGGGACGACGTACGGATAGCGCAGACCTGGCATGATCTCATTTGCGATGATATACCGCCTCAGACGTATCCGGTGGTGACCAATGTCGTCATGAGCGCGTTGTCGATGGGCGAAGTGTCCGACGCCGACCTCAACCAGAGCAACTTCCCAGTCACCGTCTATTTCTACAACGAATTCGGCATGCGCGACGCCGATTTCGTCCCGAGCTTCGAGATCGTCAACGCGGACGGAAACGCGGTGGTGTCCGACGTGGAATTCACCAGCTTTACGTTTGCGGACGAAGGGCGCTCGCTGGAAGCCTCGGTGGCCGGTCTGGAGGATGTCGTCTCCGAGAACATCAATATCGGCACGCACTACCTGCGTTGGAGCGCCGCCACTTCGAACAACGCGTATCACCTGCGCCATCCGTTTACGGACGACGGATTGCTGATTTCCTTTGATGTATTCGACGACGACACGGAAGGCCCGGAGGCTACGCTCCTCTTCGTGGGGCCCGGCTATACCGAAGGCGACACGAACGATCTGACGGTCACCGACGCGCAATTGGCGTCGGGCGGAGTGATCGATATCGCCGTGCGTTGGGACGATCCTTCGGGGATATGGCACGCTACGAATAACTATCTCAACATCTTCTCGGAAGCGGACGGAATTCAACGCAACGTGCAACCCAACTGGGATCTGTGGCCCCCGTTGGGCACCAATGATCTGGGCTTTGACGTTCCGTTCACAAACTTCTTCGGAGAGAGCGGAGCCACGTCCATCACCAGCGTGCACTATAGTATCGATGCGGTGCCGTTTGGGGATATCCTGCTCGGCGAATGGGAGCTGACCGTCAGCGCTCAGGATGACGACGCGGATCGCGGCTTCACAATATCCGATATCGGTGATGGCGATCACGAAACACAGGTGTCCCGCGACCGTGCCGTTACGACGAATCAACCGTTATCCTTTTTCGTCATCGACGACGACACCGACCCGCCCGTCGTGGGCGATGACGGGCTCATCGTGATGATCGGCAGTACGGTCATCAATCCGATCGCGGGCGACCCGGAGCTGCTCGCATATTGGAACTTCAACGGCGAAACCTATGCCGTAACCCAAGGGGAAGGAACGTTGACGTCGGGCTTGGCCATTACCAACCAGTGGTTTGGGGGAACAACGATCAACGCCTTGGGCGGTGATCCGGCCGGGGACGCGTTCTCACCGCAGGGCGGGGCCGGGCTGGCCAATAATGGAGCCTGGTTCCAGTTTGAGATCAATATGGCCGGGTATCGGGACTTGGTCATGACGTTTGCGGCTCAGAAGACCGCCGACGGATTCAATGACAACCAAGTGTCCTGGTCCGTGGATGGCGGCGACACCTTCACCGATTTCGGCGCGCCATTCGATCCGGCCACAAGCTTTGCCCTGCACACCTTCGATTTCAGTTCCGAGACGGCGCTGAATAATCAGGACCAGGTCATCATCCGAATTACGATCGACGGCGCCGATGCCGCCACCCAGAACAACCGGTTCGATAACTTCCAGTTTAATGCGAATCCGATCGTGTACGAGATCACCGATAACCAATTGGCGTCCGTCAACGACACCACCGATCCCTTGCGGTTCAGCTTCAACGTCTACGACGAGATCAGCGGTATCTATCGCGGCACCGATTCGTTCGGCGGGACGAACATGCACATCAACATCCCCGGCATCGCCACGAACAACACGGCGAACTTCCGAATCGACCGCAGCACCGCGGACACCACGGTCTCGACCTCGACCAGTGTGTGGGAATTCACGTCGTTCAGTTTTGCGGCGATCGGCGATCTGTATGCCGACGGCCAAAGCAACCGTCCCGTGCGCGCCACGATGTCGGATACGGATGACGATCGCCCGGACGACAACCTCTGGTTGAGTAATCGTCTCTTCGGTTTCGTCCGCATCATCGATGACGATACCGAGCCGCCGCGCGTGGGAACCGAAGCCTTGACGGTCATGACGAATGAAACGGTGCTGGGCACGTCCAATCTCACTGACGACCTCTTGGCGGCATGGAACTTCAATAACGACATGGATCGAACGGGCGTCAGTCACGGGGAGGGGACTCTGATGCTCGACTTGCCCGGCTCGGTCAGCTTCCCCTCGCAGGGCGTGGCCCTGAACGCCGTTCCAGGCGATCCCCCGGAACAGGCAATGATCATCT
>SKZA01000040.1 GCA_007127595.1 Kiritimatiellia bacterium | reverse complement strand
CGCCCTCGATCATCTTGTCCATACGCCCGCCGTCCACCAACTCCATGACGATATAGAGTTGGCCTTTTTCCTGACCGCAGGAATAGATCTGCACGACGTTCGGATGATTCAACGCGGCGGCGGCACGCGCCTCGCGAATAAAGTTTTCGGCAAACTTCTTGTCTTCCGCCAGATGCCGTTGCATGACCTTGATGGCCACATACCGACCGAGCGTGTGATCAAACGCGCGATAGACGGACCCCATGCCCCCTTTGCCCATTTCCCTAATCAGGAAAAAGGAACCGAAACGCATCGGCGCCGTCTGCTTCGTGTTGCATTTCGGGCATTCGATGTCACTGAACGGCTCGACGTCGCTCAGGTCCATATGATGCCCGCACTTGGAACACGCCAGGCGATCCACGCGATCCGCTAGAATGTCGATAGATTTTTCGTCCGCCAAAATATCACCTCTACGCCCTCTGCTCGAAGGCTATCGAATTGCCCCCTGCAAAGCAACGTTCAACCTACATCAATATAACGCGTATTGACATAAAAAGAATGCTCGCCTCAACCGATTCGGGTCCCTACGATAGCGCGCTGTGTCGTTTCGAAGGGGAAAGGCAACGGAAGAATCCGTGCGACGATGAACCCTGTCTTCATGGAAATAGGATCGCTCACGATCCACTGGTATGGCGTCCTGTTTTCCGCCGGGTTCGCGGCGGCAACGGTGCATTGGGCGTGGTTCAGCCGGCGCGTCGGCCAATCGCCGATGTTTGGCGTGGAGCTGTGCGTGTGGGTCATGTCGGCCGGTGTCGTCGGCGCGCGTCTCGCGTATGTCACGGCCCACTGGAGCACATTTGCCGCGCAACCTTCACTTATCTTTCGCTTCGATGAAGGCGGCTTGGTCTTCTACGGGGGACTGATCGGCGCCACACTCGCCGGCTTGGTACTCGCATATCGGCGGCACATTCCGGGGTGGAGCATGGCCGACTACGCAATCAGCGGCGTCCCCTTGGGACACGCCATCGGCCGTGTCGGCTGCTTCATGCAGGGCTGTTGCCAAGGCGCGCCCAGCACGAGTTGGTGGGCCATCCCGATCGACGGTGTCTTGCGCCATCCCGTGCAGATCATCGAAACCACGTTCAACCTCGTCGTCTACATCCTGCTTGTTCAGCTATACCGCAGCAAACACCGTGAAGGCCGCGTCTTTGCGGCCTATCTGGTGCTTTACCCGATGGGGCGCTTCGGCTTCGAATTCCTGCGGGGCGATGCCCGACTGGATGGCGTCGTATTCAACGTGGCGCAGGAATTGAGCGTCCTGATGCTTTTTACCGGGGCCGTTTTGTGGTTTGCGCTGCCCCGCAAACGGCATCATAATCATCGTCGCCATGCCAAGGTATGATGTGGGCGCCGAAGCTGTGGGAGAACGACTCGACCGCTGGTTGAGCCGCGCGTGTCCCGACCTGTCCCGCGCCCGAATCCAACAACTGATCAAGTCCGGTCACGTGCTGCTCAACGGCGCATCCAGCAAGGCGCATCATCCCGTGGCGGAAGGCGACATCATCATACTCGAAATACCCGAAACGCAACCGACGGAAGTCCGGCCGGAAGCCATTCCGCTCGACATCCTCCATGAAGACGCGGATGTGCTCGTGCTGAACAAGGAACATGGAATCATCGTGCACCCCGCCGCCGGCCACGAAACCGGCACACTGGTCAACGCCCTTCTGCATCATTGCGGCGAACTCGCCAGCCTCGGCGGGGAAAAGCGGCCCGGCATCGTACACCGCCTCGACAAGGACACCAGCGGCGTCATGGTCGTCGCCAAAACGGAACGGGCGCTGCGCGACTTGAGCCGCCAGTTCAAGGAACGCACCATTCGCAAAGTCTACAGCGCCCTCGTGCGCGGGCACCCCGTACCCGAGACCGGCGACATCGATACGCTCATCGGCCGCAACCCGCATAATCGGAAGAAAATGAGCGCACGCGTGGAGCGCGGGAAGCGCGCTTACACACGGTATCGGACGGTGGAAGTGTTTGAAGACGCCGCTCTGCTGGAAGTCGTGATTGAAACCGGGCGCACCCATCAGATACGCGTGCACATGGCGCATCTCGGTCATCCGATACTCGGCGACCGCGAATACGGGCGTGCGCGCGTATTGGCCGACAACCTGCACGTGGAGCGGCAGATGCTGCATGCGGCGCAACTAACCTTTCATCATCCCGCCACGGGACAACCCGTCGAATTCAACGCGCCGCTCCCGGCGGATATGCGGGATCTGATCCGCCATCTACGCGAGTCGAGTTAAGTCAACCCCGTCTAAATTTTGAACAGAAGCTCGCGAAGTATCGGGCGGTGGGAGCGGACGCCTTGAGTCAGGCCAAGCCCATTTGAATTTTGAACAGGAGATCGCAGAGACGTTGGCGATGAGGATTGAATTCATGAGTCAGGCCGGGACTGTTTGTTTTTTGTGTTAAGGGGAGGGTGTTGGGTGTTCTGTAGTCAGTCAGCACATGTCCGACCCCCTCTACTCAACAACATTTAAAAAAGCTGAGTGGCTCGACGTGACTCAAAGAGCCCTTTTCACCGCCTCGGCCTTTGCGAGCTTCTGTTCAAAATTCTATCGGCATCGCTCGCCGCTATTGTCCCAGCCCGATGAACTGCACGGCGCTGTCTTGCTGAACGCGCGGGGTCCAGTTCGAGAGCATCATGATCGTGAATTCGGGATTCGGGCGTTCGTCTTGCGCCAACTGATCGGCTTGCGCTTGTTCGGCGCGTTGAAGATGTTCGGCCATGGAACGCTCAGAGGTGTGCAGGACAGGCAAATGGGACGCGGAGAAGATGTGCAGGCCCAGCAACGCAACAAAAAGAGCCGCCATACTGAACCGGAAGGCCGGCAAGGTCGTACCCCAAACGGCACTCCACGATACGGGCTCTGCCTGCGCCTGCGCCTTTGCCTGTAAGTCAAGTATGCGCTGATGGACGTCGCGCCGACAACGATCCAGCGTCGCTAAATCGGGATATTCATAGCGCTTCAAAGCAATCAACCCTGAGATGCGCTGCATGCGGCTCCAGAACGCCCGGCATTCGGGGCAGGATTCCAGTGTCGCCCGCAGGTCGTCCGGCAGGTCCGTATCCCGCGGGTGGGCCATCAACCGTTTCTTCGTCTTAGCGCATCGACACTTCATGGGGTAAACTCCGCCAATTCCGCTTGTAACTGTTGCCTCGCATAGAACAGCCTCGAACGCACTGTCCCGGACGAGCAACCCAACATCTTTCCTATTTCTTCGTGTGGCACCCCTTGGATGTCGTGGAGGACAACCACGGCTCTATGCTTTTCTGACAGGGTTTGCAGGGCCGCGTTCAATTTTTGCTGCAGCTCCGACAGGGAAGCGTCCCGAAACGGCGATTCCTTGGAGGAAAGCTCCACATACGCCGGGTCGGCTTCCACCGCCGCGTCCATGTCGTGGAGGCTGATCGCGAAACGATTCCGGCGTTTTTTAACGAAATTGATGGTCCGATTGATGGCAATCCGGTAGATCCATGTGTAAAATGAAGACTTCCCCTTGAAGCGCTTCAGGACCTTGAACCCCTTCAGGAATACCTCCTGAACGAGATCTTCCGCATCCTGCTGATTACCGGTCATGTTGTAAATCAGCCCATAGATCTTGCCCTGATGCCGGCGCATCAGTTCATTATAGGCCGCGACGTCGCCCCCCTGCGCGCGCTTGACCAGAACGGAATCCTTCTCCCCCCCCTCTTCAGGGGCTTGGACATCCGCCGACCGCTCTTTGTCATTTTCACTCATGAAGCACACCGCCATGGGTGTGCGGGAGGTTATAACACACGCATAGGCTTGCGCAAATCAAGAAGGGCGGCGAGCCCTGCCGATGGATAGTGCCTTTTTTGAACAGAAGCTCGCAAAGTATCGGGCGATGGGAGCGGACGTCTTGAGTCAGGGCGAGCCCATTCGAATT
>SKZA01000006.1 GCA_007127595.1 Kiritimatiellia bacterium | reverse complement strand
TACAGCGCCCTGTTTGCACGCGAGAAGTGTCGCATCGGACAGGTCTTGCTGACACACGGCGACCTGCAGGAACGCGTCAGACACCTGAACGCGCGGAACACGGTCATGAACCTGCTGCGGCACGGCATCATTCCCGTTGTCAACGAGAACGACGTGGTGGCCGTGGATGAAATCAAATTCGGCGACAACGATCATCTGGCGGCGTTGACCGCCCTGCTGATCGACGCCGACCTGATGATCCTGCTGTCCACCGTGGACGGTTTCCGTCGTCCCGTAGCGGCACGGAAGACGCGACGCGTTCCGTATATGGCCTCGATTTCAAGCGAGACGCTTGCCATGGCGACCGGCAAGGGCAGTGTTTTTTCCATCGGCGGGATGCGGACCAAGCTCGAGTCCGCCCATGACTTCGTGGACCTTGGCGGCATGGCTGTGATCGCCAACGGGCGAAAAGCGAATGTCATTGCCCGGATCATGGACGGAGAAGACGAAGGTACCCTGATCGGCGGCGGTGCGGTCCGCGACACCACCCGGAGCCGAAAACGTTGGATTGCGTTCTTCAATCGGGCTCAGGGCGCGCTGATCGTGGATGACGGGGCCCGGACGGCTATTGAGACAAAAGGACGCAGCCTGCTGCCGGCCGGCATTCGCGACGTGGAGGGACGATTTGATATCGGAGCTGTGGTAAATGTACGCACGGCGGACGGGACGGTCATCGCCCGGGGCTTGGTTGAGTATTCCAGTGACGATATACGCAAAATCAAAGGTCGAAAAACGAGCGAGATTGCGTCCTTGCTCGGCTCAAAGGATTATGATGAGGTCGTTCACAGGGACCACATGCTGGTGTTCTCCCGCGCACAAGGGTAAGCAGGGGAACATGCTTCCTGCAGAATAACAACAGGTGAATAGCAAATGAGCTTACATGAAGAGATGCTGGCCATGGGCGATCGCGCCGTACAGGCGTCCTACGCACTGGCCGGCCTGACAACGCGCAAGAAGAACGCCATTCTCGAGGCTATGGCCAATGAACTGGACGAGCGCCGTTCGGATATCCAAGCCGAGAACGCAAAAGACATGCAGGCGGGGCGTGACGCGAATTTGAGCGCCGCACTGCTCGACCGCCTCGAACTCACGGATGCGCGTATTGACGCCATGATCAAGGGACTGCGCGACGTCGCGGTGCTCAAGGATCCGGTTGGCACAAAGATCGCGCGCTGGATGCGCCCGAACGGATTGGAAATTCTGAAGGTGCGGGTGCCAATCGGTGTGATTGCCATCATTTACGAGTCGCGCCCGAACGTCACAGCGGACGCCACGGGCTTGTGTTTCAAGACCTCCAACGCCGTGATATTGCGCGGCGGACGCGAAGCCATTCACTCCAACAAAGTCATCGCCGATATTCTTCAATCCGGCGGCGAAAAGAAGGGGCTGCCGCCCCACTCCATTCAATTGGTTGAGACAACCGACCGCGATGCCGTGCGGGAACTGGTACAGATGGTCGGACGGGTCGACTTGGCCATTCCGCGCGGTGGCGAGAGCTTGATAGAGGCCGTGACGGAAATGGCGCGGGTCCCCGTCATCAAGCATTACAAGGGGGTATGTCACACGTACATCGATGAAAGCGCCGAACTCGACATGGCGCTCGCGATCGCGGAGAACGCAAAGTGCCAGCGGCCCGGCGTCTGTAACGCCATGGAAACCTTGCTCGTTCACGAGAAAATCGCGTCCGCGTTTCTCCCGCGCTTTGCGGAGCAGATGAAAGCGGGCAAGGTGGAGCTACGCGGAGACGACGCCACGCGAGCGATTGTATCCGATGCAAAGCCGGCCACCGAAGAAGACTGGCACGCGGAGTATCTGGACCTCATCCTGGCCGTCAAAATCGTGCCGAACGTCGAAGACGCCATTGAACATATCAACAGATACGGATCGCATCATTCGGACGCCATCGTGGCTGAATCAGCGGCGACGCAGAAAGCGTTCACCCAAAAGATCGATTCGGCCACCGTCTACATCAACGCATCCACCCGTTTCACGGACGGCGCGGAATTCGGCATGGGCGCGGAGATCGGCATCAGCACGGACAAACTGCACGCGCGCGGACCGATGGGATTGGAAGAATTGACCACTTATAAATACGTGATCCTCGGCGAAGGCCAGATTCGGGATTGAGGAAGAATGGTTGATGAGCGGAGAGGACGACGGGACGCCCCAAGAAACCGGGATTGACACCTCCCTGAATGTAATTACAGTAATTACATGAAGCCAACGAAGCTCAAGATCGCACGAATTGGTAATTCCCGCGGGGTCAGGCTGCCCGCCGCAACGTTACGACGTTATCGGATCGGCGAGGAGGTGCATATGGAAGAGCGACCTGACGGCATCCTGTTGCGCCCCGTCGAATCCGCCCCGCCCCGTTTATCCTGGACGGCTACCGCCCGTGAAATGGCGAAGGCCCAAGAGGACTGGAGTGACTGGGAGTCCACTGCGTCGGACGGCTTGGAATACGCCCCATGGGAAACGAAAGCGCAGAAGCACGTCGCTGAACCGAAGTCCCGCTACCGTGCGCGAACCAAGCGCGCACCAAACAAAAAATGAAACGCTATGAGATCCGCTGGGCTTCCCTCGACCCGACCGAGGGCGCAGAAATGGCCAAGACCCGCCCCGTGGTCATCGTCAGCCTCGACGAACTGAACGCCCATCTCAAAACGGTTACGGTTTGCCCGCTCACAACCCGATTGCATCCCACGTGGAGATCTCGTCTCGCTGTGCGAGCGGGAAAGCGTGAAGCGGAAATAGCCGTGGACCAGATTCGCACCATCAGTAAGCACCGCATTGGCGCTCGTATCGGAACGCTAACGGACGAAGAGGCCTACCGCCTCCGACGTCTGATCACGGAGATGTACGGGGATTGAGAAAGAATGGTTGATGAGCGAATGGTTGTTGGGATGTCACTGCGGCATGCAACACGTCGCGGGGCAGACATCGTGTGAGGCCTTGTGACGTCCGATAGCGGGACGTTCCGGCCGGTCTTCGACTCTTTCAGCGATCAGGTCGTGAACCATTTCGATAAAGAGCGGATGGTGTCCGGCCGCAGGAGCCCGCTCCATTTGAACGCCCAATTCATCACAAAGCTCTTTTGCCTCGGTATCCAGATCGAACAGCACCTCCATGTGATCGGACGTAAAGCCGATCGGAGATAGGACCACGTGTTTCACGCCTTGCTCCGCCCGCTCACGAATAACGTCGCAAACATCGGGCTCCAGCCACGGCTGCTGCGGCGGGCCGCTGCGGCTCTGGTAGACGAGTTCCCAGCGTTCATGACCGACCGCCTCCGCGACCAGGCGCGACGCTTCTGCTAGTTGGGATTCATAGCGGCATTTCGCGGCCATCGACGTCGGGATGCTGTGCGCGGTAAAGATAATGGGCGTATGCGCACGATGCGCTTCGGGAATCCGATCGAGCGCCACGCGTACATGATCAGCATTGGCTTGGACAAATAGCGGATGATTATAAAACACGCGAATCTTGTCCACTTCCGGGGCCCCTTCGCCCACTTCGTCGCGGGCCCGCGCGATATCTTCACGATACTGTCGACAACCGGAATACGAACTATATCCCGACACAATACATGCCAGTGCGCGCTGTACCCCATCCGCTTTCATCTGGCGCAGGGTATCGGGGAGCATGGGATGCCAGTTCCGGTTCCCGATATAGATCGGCAAACGCGGCGGGATCCGCTCCATTCGCTCTTCCAGCGAACGTTTCAGTTCGGCGTTCTGCTCGTTGATCGGGCTCTTCCCATCGAATAGTTCGTAGTGGTGCGCGACCTCCAGCAAACGTTCGCGCGGTACGTTCTTGCCTCGCAAAACGTTTTCCAGAAACGGGATCACGTCCTCCATCTTGTCCGGCCCGCCGAACGTCACAAGCAATATGGCATCGTATTTCATGATTCCGAGTGCTACG
>SKZA01000195.1 GCA_007127595.1 Kiritimatiellia bacterium | reverse complement strand
TCGCGCAGGCCGGCGATCATCTCTGAGCGCGCAGGCCCGTCGTCGAGTAATGCGTGGACGGCCTCGGCCATGGGCGCGGGTTGCGCATCATGCTGAAGAAATTCCGGACACAGCAAACGGTCCGCCACAATATTCACCATTCCCAAATACGGCACGCGAATCAGGCGGCGGCCGAACCAGTAGGTTAACGGCGCGGTCTTGTACACAACGATCATCGGACATCCCATCAACGCGGTTTCAATCGTCGCCGTGCCCGACGCGACCATCGCGGCGCGCGCCTGGCGAAGAACCTGGCGCGTCTTCCCCACGACAATCTCCAAACGCTTCGGATGAACCGAAATACCCGCCAGCACAGTGTGCGCCACTTCGGCGATACGTTGCGATGGCGCAGCGATGAGAAACGAGGCGTCCGACCTTTGCTCTTCCACCATACGCGCGGCCTCCAGCATGGGCGGCAGTATTCGTTCCATTTCCTGCGCCCGGCTGCCCGGCAACAGGGCCACACGATCCCGTGCACCGCCCCATGGCAGATCCGCCAGCGGTTCATTTAATGCTTCGCGCGCCCGTTCTACCAAGGGGTGCCCTACAAAGTCCACACGCAACGAGGTGTCCTTGAACACGTCCACCTCGAAAGGGAAAATCACCATCAACCGGTCGACGATCTTCGCCATGCGCCCGATACGTGAGCGATGCCAGGCCCAGACCTGCGGGCAGATGTAATACAACACCTTGAATCCGCGTCGATGCGCCTCGCGCGCAAATCGCAGATTGAAACCCGGATAATCCACCAGCAAAACGGCGTCGGGCTTGCGCTCTTCAAGTTTGCCAAGCAAGTCATGAAAGGTGCGCCGGAAAAACCCATATCGCTTCAAGACCTCGGACAGGCCGAGGACGGCCATATCGCGCACGTCATAGTTGATCTCCGCGCCTGCCGCGCGCAAATCGTCGCCGCCGACGCCCCAACAGGATACCTCCGACGTACGTCGTTGCAGGGCTTCGATCACACGGGCGGCATGCATGTCGCCGGAAATTTCGCCGGCGATGATCAACAGACTCTTCTTCACGAAGCGCCCTCACGCAGTCGGTGAATGATCTCGACAGCCAGATTCAAGGCTTCCGCGGCGTGTTCGCCCGACACCATCGGCTCGTCGCGTCGCGCCACACATTCGGCAAAGGCGCGCAACTGGTTGGCCAAGGGTTCGCCCTTTTCGATCGGCACTTCTTCCCGCGCAATGCCCATTCCTCCCTTGCGATAGAGTTCCCCGCCCTGATTCTGGTAATCGAGCGAGATATACGTGTCCTCCATGAACACCCGGATCTTGCGCATGCGTTCCGGACTCACGCGACTGGCCGTGACGTTCGCGACACAGCCGTTCTGAAATGCCAAACGGACATTCGCGATATCCTCCGAGGGACTCAAGACCGGTACCCCGACGGCATGTATCGTCTTCACCTCGGATCCCACAAGATGCAGGATCACTTCCAAATCGTGGATCATGAGGTCCAGGATCACGCTGACCTCTGTGCCGCGCGGATGGAGCCCCTCGCGCGGCGGCGGGTATGGGGCCAGGCGATGCGCCTCGATAAAACGTGGATTCTTTGCCACGCCTTCGAGATAGCTTAATACGGGATTGAACCGCTCCACATGGCCGACCTGGACAATGACATCATGGCGTCGCGCCAACGCCACCAATTCCTCCGCTTCAGCCGTCGTGGCGGCGATCGGTTTCTCGATCAGTACGTGCAAGCCCTTTTCAATGAGCCCCCCCGCCACCTCACGATGCAAATCCGTCGGGACAACAACACTCGCCGCTTCCGCCTGTTCAGCCAATGCGTCGAGGGCGTCGAACGTCCGTGTCTTGTTCTTCTCCGCAATCTCACGCGCGCGCGCCTCATCCACATCGTACACCCCGACGAGCTCGACGGCGTCGAGTTCGCTGTAGATTCGCGCGTGATGCTGGCCCAAAGAACCCGTACCCACCACCGCGATCTTCACTTTTCTATGCGACATCTTTTCTCCCCATGCGGGCTTCGCCCGGAAATCGAGTGTTCAGTGTTAACGCTAGTGTGGTGTATCACAGATAAACCTCTCAATATTTCTTGGCTGTTCAGGGGACGACACGGAGGTCGTCCCTCCAGCAGGCCGACATCGTCTACTGGAGGGACGGGCTCCGTCCCGTCCGGCATTGGCCCGAAATTTCGGCCGCATCTTTGCAAGGAACCTCCGTGGTCTCAATACTGAACACCGAACACTGAACACTGAATACTAACTATCGCTCCACCGCCACCGCAATGAGACACAGTCCCACGCGATTCGCTTTGTCCACTACCGCGTCCTTATCCAGCAGAATCGTCCGGCGCGCTTCCAGGGCCAATACGGATGCTTTGGCCTTCTTCAGCTTTTTCAGCGTGCGTTCGCCGATTACCGGGATATCAAACCGCATGTCGTGTCCCTGTTTCGCCACCTTCACGATCACGGCGCCCGGCCCGCCCAGGCGTCCGGCCCGTTCGATGGTCTCATCGGTCCCTTCAAAGGCCTCCACCGCCAGAATCGTCCCTTCCTTCACCACAACCGTCTGGCCGACTTCAAGACCGCTGGTCGTCTTGGCCACGCGCAGGCCCAACTCGATATCCGCTTGTTCGCGTTCATTCGGAAGACGACCGGCCAATAGGCCCGGCTCCGGCATGGCCGATTCCATGAACAGGCTGGCTTCGCTGAGTTCAATGCCGATTGCGCGCAGTTCGTCGCCGACCGCGCTGAATATGGTATGTGCATTCCGTTCCTTGAGCCGCCCCAACAGCGTCCGCATGGGTTTGTCCATGCGAATTTGAAACAGATGCGTGGGAGTGATCTGACCGGCCATCACGACCTGCTTCACGCCGCTCTCACGAAAGGCATCCAGCATCGCCCCAAGTTGACCGAGATGAATCCAGCGCACTTCATCCGCATAGCGCTCAATGATGCGGTCCGTTTCCTTTTTGAACGCCACCACGCAAAGTCGTTCGACGCCTTGTGCGCGCGCCGATTCCGCCAACACACGCGGATACACCCCGCGCCCGGCAATGATGCCCAGCTCTTTGACCATCGGCTGATTCATATCCCGGCAGCATGCCAGACTCACGCGGATATAACAATCCCTCTCATCCGCACGCCTGGCGATGAATGCCCGAAGCCCTTCCACTCTTGACCCGTACCGCCGCCCCCCTATACTGACCCCCTCATGAAGGAGCAACCCCGATTCATCAGTATTCGCCGCAAGATCATGCTGGCGATTTTTCTGATCAGCCTCTTTTCCACGATCGCGTTCACCTTTCACGCCTACACCATCCAGCGCGAGGAAATTTACAATGGGCACATTAACCAGTTGAAGGTGGCCGCCTTGGCCGTGCCTCACCTGCTGCCGCCCGGCTTTCATGACCGTATCGTGGACGAGCATTCCGTATCAGAGGAAGAGCACCTCGAGATCATGTGGATGATGACCGCCTGGGCGCAGGACGCGGGCGTTAGCTTCGTCTATTCCTTTGTGCGGCGCGGCGACGAGGTCTTCTTCACGTCCACCAGCGGTACGGAGGAACAACGACGGGAAGGCACGTGGGTACCCTTCTTTGAGCCGTACGAAGCTTCCGACGAGGTCCTGGCCATTTTCGACACGTCCGTGCCGCAGATGGACGCGGAAGAGGACGAATTCGGACACTTCCTCTCGGTGGTCCTGCCCATGACCAATCAGGCCGGCGAAGTCTATCTGGCGGGCGCCGACGTGTATATCGACAAGGTCCGCGAACAGTTGCAGGCCACCATCATTCATTGCATCGTCATCGGCTTGATCGTGTTTGGTATCATGTCGGCGGTCGGCATCGGCTTCAGCAACCGTGTGGCGCGGCCCGTGATTACCCTGGCCGACCAAACCAAACGTCTGAGCGATCAAGGTTTCGCGCCTGATGAAGCGTTCGAAGAGGAAACGAACCGTATCGCCCAGACGTCCTCCGACGAAGTGGGGCGTTTGGCCGCGGCCACCGTGCAGATGGTCCGCAAACTTCAGGACTACATCGAAAACATCAAGCTATTCACCGCGGCTAAGGAACGTATCGAAAGCGAGCTGAATATTGCGCGCAACATTCAGATGAGTTTCCTGCCGAAACATTTCCCCCCCTACCCCGGCGTCACGGAATTCGACCTCTACGCCATGCTGGAACCCGCGCGCGAGGTTGGGGGAGATCTCTACGACTTCTTTATGTTGGACGATGATCACCTCTTCTTCGGCGTCGGCGATGTATCCGGCAAGGGAGTGCCGTCCGCCCTCTTCATGGCGGTCACCAAGACGCTCTTCAAGGGGATGGCCAATCCGAAAGACAGCCCGTCGACCATCATGACACGCGTCAACGACGAATTGCGGGAAAGCAATGAAGCCCTCATGTTCGTGACCGTATTCTGCGGTGTGCTCAATATTCGCACGGGAGTCTGTCACTATTCGAACGCGGGACATAATCCGCCCGTTCTCCTGCGCAAGGGACAGGATCCGACGTTTCTGGACATTCCCAAGGGCTTCATATTGGGTGTCGAGGAATTCGCGTACGCGACACAATCGATCACGCTCCAGCCGGGCGATCAGATCCTCCTCTACACCGACGGGGTCACGGAGGCCATGGATGCAGATAAGAAGCTCTTTGGGGACGCCCGTATGATGGACACCATTAAACAAGCGCCGAAAGATCCGCCGCGCAAGCTGGTGGAAACCTTGATGAAATCCGTCCACGCCTACGCCGAAGGCGAACCCCAATCCGACGATGTTACCATCCTGAGTGTGGCGTATTACGGGGCGTGACATGTTTGGCTCCTATCATATCGGCACGGTATTCGGCATTCCGGTGCGCGTTCATATTACGTTGCTCCTCTTTCTGCCTTTGATCGCCATCCAGATTGCCACGGTCATGGGAATCGACTCCTTGATCTGGGGATTGCTGGCGGCTGTCGGTCTGTTTGCCAGTGTGGCCTTGCACGAGTTGGGCCACTCCGTGGTCGCCTTGAGCAAAGGCATTCGCGTCCGCCAAATCCTGCTATTACCCATTGGCGGACTGGCGCAATTGGAACGCATGACCGATAATCCGCGCGATGAAATGCATATCGCGGTTGCCGGCCCGATTGTCAGCTTTCTGCTGGCCGTCTTTCTCTGGGCGTTGGTGCGGCTCTTTGCCGGAACGGAGCCGGGGCTGGTGATCTACATGCTGCTCGTGCTCGGCTGGATGAACCTGATCCTCGCCCTATTCAACATGTTGCCCTCGTTTCCCATGGATGGCGGTCGGATTTTCCGCGCGTGGCTGACGCCGCGGATCGGACGTGTCGCGGCCACCCGTGTGGCCGCCAAAATCGGTCGGTTCATGGCGATCGTACTCGGGATCTGGGGGCTCTTACCGCCGTTCAGCATTTTGGCCATCGCGGTCGCGGTCTTCATCTATCTCGCGGCGGGCTCGGAATATCGCATGGTGGTGCTACAGGACATGATGAATCGTCGATTCGGCGGATTTCCCGGCGTGGAACCTGAAGAACCGCCTGCGCCGGATGATGACACGATCGTTGTCAGCCCCCCGCCCTATGCGCGCAAGAAACCGGATGTGGACGGGTGGTGGAAAGGAATGGTGCAACGCCAACGTGAAATGTTTGATCGGCTCTTCGACGACTGGTCGAAACGGTAAGGTATGATTGGGTGGCGTTCGTTCTATCCAGAAACTCGGCTCGGCGGGCGTGCCGCGCCGAAGCAACGCCATGGCGGGAGCCGATTCGCACTTTCGGGATCGGTTCTAATACATGAGGTTTAGCATTAGAATTGTGACCAATAGGAAAAGAGCGGTCAGCGGAGCGCCGACCTTGATGAAATCCTTTGATCGATAACCGCCCGGTCCAGCGAAAATAGACATGACCGGATTGGTTGGCAACAAGAAGCCGTTGCTGGCGACAATCGCCACCGTCAATGCAAATACACGCGGATCGGCATCCAAGCCCATACCCTGTGCGAGGAGGGCCGTCTGAATGGCAATCGGGACGAGGAGTACCGTGGCGCCGATATTGGTCATGACAAGGGTACATACGGTTGCCAGTACCGCCAACATGGCCTGAATCATCCATGGCGCCGCCCCTCCCATTACCTGCAACAAGTGATGCGCCAGCCAGGATGCGGTTCCAGTGTTCTGCACCGCCATCCCGAGGGGCAGCATGCCAGCCAGCAAGAAGACGGTTCGCCAACTTACCGCACGGTAGGCCTCATCCATCGAGAGTACCCGGGTAAGGACCATTCCCAAGGCGCCTGTGAAGAAGGCTACGGATATCAATACATTTGTAAAGACGGCCAATGCCATGGCTAACAGGAAAAAGAATAGCGCGAAGAACACCTTCTGCGGGCGCCGTTCTTCGTGTGGATAATCGCTGGTAACCACAACAATATCCGGATCACGTTCAAGACGCATCAAGGTGTTCCATGCACAATGGCAGACCAAACTATCGCCCGCCCGCAGCGGGACATCGCGGACGTGGGAGCGGATGGTTTCCTCGCCGCGATGAATGGCCAGGACAGATAATCCATAAGTCTTGCGCATCGCCACTTCGGCAGCAGTCTTCCCCGCCAGTTGGGATGCCGGTGCAATAACCAACTCGGCGATGCCGGATTCAAGATACGATAATGCGTCGCTGAAGACATCGAACGATGGAAGGACCTCCACCCGCCACGTCTCCTTGACGGAGGAAAACCAATCCGGGCGCGCAAGCACAGCCAGACGGGCGCCGGCCTCAACGGTCAAGCCGCTCCACGGGCCCACGCGAATTTCGCCTTTCATGAATGTGGCGACGATGACCACGCCATGCCTTTTCTCCACCTCGTCGACCGTGCGCCCGGCCCACGGCGCGTCGCGCTGCAAACGCACCTCGCGGATCACCACATCCAGACCATACACCTTTTTGAAGTACTCCATGGTATTGCCGCCGCTGGGCGCGTCACTCCGTATGTTGGGGACGAGCCGTCGTCCTGCACTTGCGAAATAGATAATGCCCGCGCTCAACAGCGCCGCACCAATCGGCAGCACGTCGAACAATGCAAGCGGATCGATATCATGAGGCAGCAAATCATTTAACATGATCAGTGGACTCGATCCCACCAGCGTCAGTGTGCCACCCAACAAGATACAGTACCCAACGGGCATCAACAGGCGCGACAGCGCGAGGCCGGTCCGCGCGGACACTCGGGAAAGGATCGGGAGGAAGAGCGTCGCCGCACCGGCGTTCTGGACAAAACCCGAGAGGAGGCCCGCCAAGCCGGCGAGGATCGGAATCAGTCGCTTTTCGCGTGCGCCCGCCGCACGCAGGATCCAACCCGCGACATGGCGCATGGCGCCGGTGCGATCCAAACCGGCCCCCATTATCATGACGGCAATGATGGCGATCACCGCGTTGCTGGAAAAGCCCGAGAAGATACGCGACGTATCCACCACCCCCTCCAACCCCGGGACCATGGACAAGAGGCCCAAGAGGACCATGATCGAAATGGCCGCCACATCGAGGCGAACGATTTCGGTGATAAACAGGATGATCGTCAACAGGAGCAAACCCATGACTACCATCATTTGCGGCGTTATGGATAGGACTTCGTCCACGACATGTATCCTAGCAGATGAATGCCGTCATGGGGATGAAAAAGAGCCCGGGCCGGTCAGCGCATCATCACGCGCAAGGCTTCCGCCAGGTCGCTCCCGCGCAAGTCGCGTCCGACGATCACGCCGTTGCGATCCACCAGGAAGTTGCGCGCGTCGCCGAAGATACCAAACTGTCCGGGCACATGTCGTTCCACTTGGATCTGCGGCCATGCCAAGCCGTGTCGTCGAATCGCCTGCTGTACCCGTTGCTCATCGCGGCCCAACGGAACCCCTATGATTTCGAAACCTCCCGGACGGTAGGTACGATGCAGGGCGGCGAGGTTTGACGCGTCGCGCTCCCAGGCCACGAAGCCGGGAAACCAGAAGTCCACCAACACGACGTTTCCACGGTAGTCGGACAGGCGCACCTCACGTCCCGTTGCATGATCCACGCCCGCGATTTCCGGCATGGTGCGGCCGGGCGCGAAACGCGCCTGGGTTCGGTACCGTTGCATGGTGGTTACCGTGATCGAGTCCTGGCCCGTGGCGCGCGGACGCACCACCATGAGAGGGACTTCCCGACCGTACCCGCCCGTAAACGGATAGGTCACCGGATCGAAATGCGGACTTTTCTGAAACTCTTCGATCAGGTCGGGAATTGCCCGTTCATTGCCCTGCCGCGCATGAATCCGGGCGGTTTCGACGTAGACGCGTTTGAGGTTCTCCACCGGCTGCCCGTAATAACGCTCCCGTGTACGCTTGAGGAGGGCGAGCGCCTTGTCCGGCGCGCCCCGCATATCGGCCTGCACCATGGCTTCCAGCACGTTCAATTCGACCACTTCCTCGAGGTTCCCCTCCCGTTCCGCGCGCGCGCGCAATTCTGCAACCCGTGAGAAGATATCCTGCCATTCCGCGTCCGAATGGTATCCGTGACTCATGGACTGGATGCGACTTGTTAGATGCATCCGTTCGGCGGACGAGGCGAGCCCCCACGAGGGCGCCAGCGTCACGGCTGCGATCGTGGCGAGGACAAATAGTACATGCTTCATAATCCACCATCCGGTTAGAGTTGAAACCGTATGGAAATACATACTACGTTCGGGCGATCGTATCAATGCCAAGCTGAATGGGAGCCCTTAAACTATGGAACGCTGGATTCATCGCGCTGTAAATTATCAGATCAACCTTCGGGGCATCGCCGCCCGCGAGCCCGCCAATCCGTTTGATGCCTTGGACGAGCGTCCTTCGCCGGACTCGCCGCTGGCTTATGTCACGGCCCAGCTCAACCGGCTGACTACCCTGGGCGTGACGGTCCTGCATTTGATGCCCCCTTTCCCGATCGGCGAGGAAGGACGGAAAGGAATCGGGTCCCCGTACGCCGTGCGCGCTTATAAAGAGGTGAACCCCGAATTCGGCACGAAAGAGGAATTGGCGGCCTTTGTCCGAACCGCTCACGAATTGGGGTTCAAGGTCATCATCGGCATGGTGCCGAACCATACCAGCCGGGACAATGTCTGGACGCGCAGCAATCCCGAATACTATGTGAAGAACGATCAGGGCGAAATTTTGTATGATCTCGATTGGTCGGACACGGCCAAGCTGGATTACAACCAGCCCGAACTGCGCAAGGCCATGTTCGACGTGTACGACTACTGGCTCGGCTTTCTCGGTAAGGACGCCCATGGAGAACCGGACGGTGTCGACGGGTTTCGGCTCGATATGGCCCATTTCATCAATGATCGCACGTTCTGGGACGAGGCGCTCCCGGAATTGAAAGCGCGGCACTCCAAGCGCGAATTGCTGTTTCTGGCTGAATGTTACGGCATGGACAACAACAAGGACCTGTTTCGCCGCGGCATGACGGCGGCGTATGACGACGATTTCTACAAGGTCCTCCTGTACCTTTACGGGCGCGATGCGAACGGCGCCTCCATCATTCTGCCGGACGACGAGGACGCGCCCCGCAATAATGATTTCCGCCCCAAGTACGAGGCTTTCAAGAAAGGCGGTATGCGCGCGGCTGTGGAGAAATGTCTGATGGACTACGAGGTCGATCTCGCTGTCGCCCCCGACGCGCCGCGCCTCGCGCGCTATACCGACAACCACGACGAAGGGCGCGGCGTCTATCGATTCGGGGACGGCGCCGTCCGCGCCATGATGCGGCTTACGTTTCTCTCGCCGCATGCCATTCCGTTCATGTTGTGCGGACAGGAATTCGGGGCCGCCAACCGACCGCCGATTCATGAACGGATCCAGCCGTGCGACAAGGGATACCGCATGCGGGTGGGCGATCGAGTTATCAAACGCGAAGGCGTCGAGTTCGAAGGCAACAGCTTTGCGCGCGGCTACGAAGCGCGACAAGACTGGTACGCGTTCTACAAGGAACTCATCGGATTACGCTTAAACCAGCCGGCCTTGACGGACGGCGATTTCAAACTGTTGGACGTCGGCGAAGACAGCGCCCCGCACGAACAGCAGGTCATTGCCTTTACCCGGACTCATGACGGGCGGACGCTGCATTGCGCGGTGAACCTTGGCCCGGAAAAGCGGCGCTTGCAGAAGACCGCACCATTTCAAGGCAAGGCGCTCTATGGAAAGCTGGAGGGCGATGAACTGGACGGTTTCGCCGCGGTTGTTGTGAGAAATTAATTGAACAGAAGCACGCAAAGAACGGGAAATTCGAGCGCCGACATGAGTGCCTTCCCGATCACACGGCGGGGCCATACTGGACATCAGGCACTTTAATCTATTCCTAAACCCGGCTCGGCGGGCTTGCCGCGCCGAAGCGTCGCGAAGGCGGGAGCCTCGCCCTCCACTTGCCTCGTAATTTTTATGGAGGGCGACGCTCCGCGGAGCCGTCTTCAGGTTTTGGGATAGGTTCCATAATTTTACGATACGTTCTCTTCGGACAATAGGAAGGTTGTCCCTCCAGGTTCATGTTTCGCAACACAATGCATGGCAACACTGGCTGGAGGGGCGCGCTTCTGCGCGCCCGGATTCCTGTTCGTGATCGTATCAACGCCCTGCTGGAGCAGGGCGCTACGAATGGAGACCCACACGGCTGCTATGCTGCTTTGTAGCTCCCTGCTCCAGCAGGGAGCAAAGCGGCTGTGGAGGTTGCTGTTAGGAAGAGCGGGATCCAAGCGCCATCCCAAAACCTCATAAGGCATCACGCCATGAGGTTGTCGTCCGCGTCACCGTTCTTTTCGCGGGGCGGAAAATCGAATTCCGTCTCGAACAACTCCACCAGCCGCGCGCAGCAGGCTTCGGCTTCGTCGCCGTGCACCTCGATTTCGACCTCCGAGCCCTTGTCCAATCCCAAGGCCAGCAGTTCGATGGCGGACGTCGGATCGGCCGGGGTGCCATCCGGCGCATGCACAATGATCTCATTTCCGAACCGACGCGCTTCCTTGACGATCACGGCGGTGGGTCGACAGTGAATACCCGCATTGTTCTTCACAACGGCTGACCGCTTGCATGTCTTTTCCGATTGTTCGGGGGGGATGTCCATTATGCGTCCGATGTTAAGGTTGCTCATTAGGCCGGAGTCAATTCCGCCACAGCGAAGCCGGCGTCCTTGATCATATTGAGGTCCCGTTCGTATCCCTGGCCCGGCGTCGTCAGATAGCCTTCGGTAAACATGGAGTTGGCGGGATAAAAGGCCAGCGGCTGCAGGTGTCGCAAGTTCACTTCGCGCCCGCCGGCAACGCGGATTTCGCTTTGCGGATTGACCAGCCGGAACATGGCCAAGACCTTCAAACAATCGGTCGGTGATAAACGTTCCACATGTTCCAGCGGCGTGCCGGGCCGTGGATCGAGGAAGTTGACCGGTATCGATTCCACTTCCAGTTCGCGTAAGGCAAAAGCCAGTTCCACGCGATCATCCAATTCTTCGCCCATGCCCACGATGCCGCCGCAACAGGCTTCCATCCCGGCCGCCTTGGCCGCGCGCACCGTCGCCACGCGATCGTCATAGGTATGGGTTTGACATACATTGGGGAAATAGCGGCGCGACGTTTCCAGATTGTGATTGAACCGATGCACCCCCGCCTCCGCGAGTTGCCGCGCCTGCTCATCGTTCAGCAAGCCGAGCGACGTGCAGATTTCGATGGGCACATCCTGTTTGATCTGGCGCACGGCCTCGCAAATCGTTTCCAATTCGTTTTCCGAAGGGCCGCGCGTGGCGGTCACCATGCAATACTTCACGGCTTGCCGGTCGTGTGCCTCTTTGGCTCCGGCCACCAGTTCTCCGACCGTCTGCATACGATAACGGTCCACCCCGCTATACGCGCCGATGGCCTGACTGCAGAACGCGCAATTCTCCCGGCACATGCCGCTCTTAGCGTTTTGCAGGACGTGCAAGCGCACTTCCCGACCGCAATAATGCAGGCGCACGCGAAAGGCCGCGTCCAATACCGCCAACACCTCGTGATCATCCGCCCGAAGGACCGCCAAGGCCTCTTCCCGCGTAATGGGTTCCCCCTCCAACACCTTATAGCCTAATGAGCTCCAGTTCATAATCCTCCGTCAAACGACACGAGATGCTTTTCCCTACAACGAAGTTCCCTTATAAAGGAATTGCGCGCGCATTTATAGGGGCAAAAGTAACGGTTATCACATGCAAGAAGTCAACCAGAATCCCGAGCGATGGATCACACGGGCCCTTGACGAGCGGCGTGCCGCCCACTTGGAACGCCGGATCACCGCGTATGACGGAATGGGCGGCACGTTCACAGCGAACGGCCGCACGGTGCTGAATTTCGGTTCAAACGATTATCTGGACTTGGCCCGGCATCCGCGCCTCAAAGAAGCGGCGCGACGCGCGTTGGACGATTTTGGCACCGGATCTACGGCCTCTCGACTGGTCACCGGCACCTTGCCCCTGCACGAGGAATTGGAGCGCGTGATTGCCGGACACAAAGGGTATCCGGCCGCCCTGGTGTTCGGCAGCGGATACATGACCAATGCGGGTGTAATTTCGTCCGTGCTCGACCGAAAAGGTCATGCTTTCGCCGATCGTCTCGTCCATGCGAGCATGGTGGACGCGGTGCGCTTGAGCGGAGCCCGCCTGCATCGCTTCCATCATAATGACGTCGATTCATTGGCCCGACAATTGGAGCGCCATGCTTCCGGGCGTTGTATGATCCTTACGGAATCCGTCTTCTCGATGGACGGCGACTTGGCGCCTTTGTCGGACATCGCCACGCTGGCTGAACAATATGACGCCCTCCTCATGGTGGACGAAGCACATGCCGGCGGTGTCTTCGGTCCTGAAGGCGCCGGTCTCATCGTCGAATACGGTCTGCAGGAAAAGGTCGCCGTCTCCATGGGGACCCTGAGCAAGGCCATGGGCGGGTACGGCGGCTATGTGGCCTGCTCCGCTTCCATGCGTCAGTGGTTGATCAATTATGCGCGCTCGCTCATCTATACCACCGCATTACCGCCGCCTGTTATCGCTGCGGCGATCGAAGCGTTCCGTATTCTTCATGACGAGCCGGCATTGGGCGCCACGGTCCTGGCGCGTGCACAACGATTTCGCGCCCAACTGCAAGAAGCCGGGTTGGATACCATGCAATCCGAAAGCCCGATCGTTCCCGTCCTGATCGGTGACAATGAACGGGCGTTGCGGATTGCGCGCCGTTTGGCGGATAAGGATATCGTGGTCGGTGCATTACGCCCACCCACCGTACCCCACGGCACGGCGCGTCTACGCCTGTCGGTAACGCTCGCGCATACCGAAGATAATCTGGACCGCGTCGCCGCGGAAGTGGCCGACGCCTTTCACAAGGAATCACCGTCCTGATGCCGACGAATCTCGTGCTTTTGACCGGTTGGGCCGTACCTGCGCGACGGCTCGCGCCGCTCGCAGCCGCTCTTGAAAAGCGGCCCGGAACGATTGTCCATTCGTTCGATCTTGCGGACGTCGAGCTCCCGCTCGACTGGAAGCCAAATGATGACGCGTCCCCTTCTCCGTATGCACGGGCGATGATTCAGCAATTGAGCGCGCTGCAAGCGCCCCGGGTCCTGGTCGGCTGGTCGACAGGCGCCCTCATGGCCCTGGAAACCGCGTATCATGCGCCCGATCTGGTGGAGCGAATGGTCCTGATCAGTCCCACCGCCTGCTATTGCCGACGCGCGGAGTACGCCCACGGCCCGCGCCCCGCCGTCGTGCGCGGCATGATGGCCGGGATGGGAACGGAACGACAAGCACACATTCTGCGGGATTTCTTTGTCGCAACGGCGCATCCGAACAGCGTTTCAGAGAAGGAACTGGCGCAGCACCTGGATGAGGCGTCGGCCCGAGACGCCACCACGTTAAAAGCGGGGCTGCACTACCTGCTATCCATGGATCTACGAGATCGCCTCCCGTCGCTGGAACAGCCGACGCTGGTGATCCATGGCGTGGACGATCAAATCGTTCCGATGGATGCAGGAAAATGGGTTTGTGATG
>SKZA01000400.1 GCA_007127595.1 Kiritimatiellia bacterium | reverse complement strand
CCGATTGACACCGATTATGACGACACGACCCATCAAGATCATGCCTTCCATCCTGGCGGCCGACATGGCGCGCCTGGGCGAGGAATGCCGTCGCGCCATGGACGCGGGCGCCGACGGCCTGCATGTCGACATCATGGACGGCCATTTTGTGCCAAATCTAAGCATGGGCCCCGCGGTCGTATCGGCGCTACGCTCCTGTTTTGGTCCGGACGTGCACCTGCATGTTCACCTCATGATTGTGCAGCCTGACCGCTATGCGGAGCCCTTTATCCAGGCGGGCGCGAACACGGTGCTGATTCATATCGAGTCGCCTTGTGACGTCCACGCGACATTAAAAGACATACGCCAACGAGGCGTGCGTGCGGGGATTACGGTCAATCCCGAGACCCCTGCGGCATCCATCCGGGACATCGTGTCCGACCAGTTGGTCGACGAGGTGCTGTGCATGACCGTCCATCCGGGGTTTGGCGGCCAATCCTTCATCGCTGAGGTGCTGCCGAAGATTGCTGAAATTCGGTCATGGAACGAGGACCTGCCGATTTCCGTGGATGGCGGCATTGACCGGGACAGTGCGCCGCGTACGGCGGCGGTGGGCGCGGATGTCATGCTGGCGGGAACGTCGCTCTTTCGCGCCGAAGATATGCGCACTGAAATCGAGGCCATGCGCCGTGAATGTTCGGAGCGGTATGGGGCCGGGGCGACATGAGCGATCTGTCGCATATCCGGAACTTCTGCATCATCGCACATATCGACCACGGCAAATCGACGCTGGCCGACCGGATGCTGGATGTTACCCAAACCATCGAGTCACGGGAAAAGAAGGACCAGATACTCGATTCGATGGACTTGGAGCGGGAACGGGGTATCACAATCAAGGCGCATCCCGTCACCATGAAATACAGTGCCCGTGACGGTCGAAGCTACCGCTTCAATCTCATCGACACCCCCGGCCATGTGGACTTCTCGTATGAAGTGTCGCGCAGCTTGGCGGCGTGTGAAGGCGCCTTGCTGGTCGTAGACGCCGCACAAGGGGTTGAGGCCCAGACGGTGGCGAACACGCATCTGGCGGTCGAACAGGGACTCACGATCATTCCCGTCCTGAACAAGATCGACCTGCCCAGCGCGGACGTGCCCGAAGTCATTCGTCAAATCGAAGAAGTGCTGGCCATTCCGATGGACGATTGCCTGAAAGTGAGCGCGAAGACGGGCGATGGGGTGGGGGAGGTCATGGAAGCCATTGTACGTTATGTCCCGCCGCCGAGCGGGGAAACGGAAGCGCCGTTGCGCGCGTTGGTATTCGATTCAACCTATGATGCCTATCGGGGCGTGATTACGTACGTACGTGTCGTGGACGGCAGAATTGCGAAGAACGACAAGATCCGCATGCTCAGCACCGGCAAGGATTATGAGGTAAAGGAAACCGGCATATTCACGCCCAAACCTTTGTCAATGGGCGCGATGCAGGCGGGCGACGTGGGCTACCTGATCGGCAACATCAAAGACACGTCCGAGATCAATATCGGCGACACGATTACGCGGACCGATCGCCCCTCAAAGGAGGCGCTGCCCGGCTTCAAACAAATCCAGCCGATGGTGTTCAGTGGTATTTATCCCGTGAATACGGCGGACTACGAGAAGCTCAAAGCAAGCCTCGACAAGCTCATTCTCAATGACAGTTCTTTCCATTACCAGGCAGAAAGTTCCGCGGCTTTAGGACTCGGTTTTCGCTGCGGATTCCTCGGCTTATTGCACATGGAGATCATTCAGGAACGACTGCGCCGCGAATACGACATGGACATCATCACCACGTATCCCGCCGTGATCTATCAGGTACACCTGACCAACGGAGAGCTGGTCGAGGTGGACAATCCCGTGCATCTGCCCGACATCACGGAGATCGATCACATCGAGGAACCGCGAGTAAATGCCTACATCATCTGTCCCAACGAATTCATTGGCGATATCATGCAGCTGATCATGGACCGGCGCGGCGAATTGGAGAAAACGGATACGCTGGATGCACGGCGCGTGATGTTGACCTGCAATATTCCACTCAACGAGATCCTGATTGATTTTCATGATCGCTTGAAGAGCATCAGCCGAGGGTACGCCTCGATGGATTATGAGCATATCGGCTATTTTGAGGATGATCTGGTTAAGATGGACATTCTTGTACACGGGGAGGTCGTTGACGCCTTTTCCTGCATTGTGCATCGGGACAAGGCTGTCGAGCGTGGCCGGCAGATGTGCAAGGCGCTCAAAGAAGTGATCCCGTCGCAAATGTTTGCCGTGCCGGTGCAGGCGGCCATCCAAAAACAGATCATTGCGCGTGAAACCATCCGCGCTTTGCGCAAGGATGTCACGGCCAAGTGTTACGGGGGCGACATTACGCGTAAGCGGAAACTGCTGGAACGCCAAAAAGAAGGAAAGAAGCGGATGAAACAGGTCGGACGGGTCAGCATCCCGCAGGAGGCCTTCATTTCCGTCCTGAAATCGAGTTCGTAGTGAGAATTGAGCGAGAGCGAGCTCTTCGTAGGGGCCGCGCTTGCGCGGACCGCGCGCGTGTGCAGGTTGTGCCCGGTCTTCGCAAGCGAAGCCCCTACGGCAATACGCTCCTATGTGCTAAATAGCGAAGTGCCAAAGTAGATCAACCGCTACACAGTTGCAATTTCCCATCAGACTCCGCATCTTATCTCCATGAATTTCTTCCAGCGCCGCCGATTACGGAAACAGATCAAGCACATCCTCCATGATGCGCGTCATGCGCGTCATATGCGCGAGGATCTGGTCGCTCCTGAGCAGATCGAGGCCATTTGTCAGGCCGAGGCGGCTTTGCGAAAGGCGTGGTCCGAGCGCGATGTGGCAGCCATCCATCACGCCGCGGAAATGCTGGTGGAACGGACGGAGACGGTATATCCGCCCAAGCCGCACCCGCGCATACGCGAGACCATTGAAATTCTTGTCGTGGCCGTTTCCGTCGCCATGGCATTCCGTACTTTTTTCGTCCAGCCATTCAAGATTCCAACCGGTTCCATGGAGCCGACACTGAATGGGATCAAGGTCCAAACACAGGTTGGGAAGGGGATGATGGACCAATTCCCCCTTAATCTGGTCAGCCTGGCGCTGTTCGGCGACCGATATTCCGAGGTTCGTGCCGCCCGATCGGGTGTGGTGGACCAGCTGATGCGTGAAGATGCATACATTTATAGTCGAAACGGGGTCATTCCGCCATTCCGTGCCGGCATGGTCCAGCATTTTAATGTTGGTGAATACGTAAACAAGGGACAAGTAGTGGCTTCCGGTCGGATACGGTCTGGAGACCATATTTTTGTCAACAAAGTTCGTTATAACTTCACGCGTCCGCAGCGTGGCGATGTCTTTGTGTTCAGCACAGACGGCGTTACGCATCCAGACGTGCAGGCCGATACATTCTATATTAAGCGGCTCGTGGGTATGCCGGGCGAGGCCATCACGATCCATCCGCCGTATCTGCTGGCGGACGGAGAGCGCATAGTTGAGCCGGAAGTATTTCATCGCCAAGTGTATGCCCGAGAGCAGGGGTACTATGGTTATGTCTTCCCACCGCGTGATCAACGTGTGGATCCGCGCATTCCTCCGCCTGTATTGGCCACCTACAACAGCGTCCTGCATTTGGCCGACGATGAATATCTGCCCCTCGGTGATAACACCATGCAAAGCCTCGATGGCCGCTATTTCGGGGGGATCAGGCGCGAAAACATCGTGGGGCCGGCCGTCACGGTCTATTGGCCGTTCAGCGAGCGTTGGGGCAGAATTCGTTGATGTGTCCCGCCAAAGCGCCTTGAGCGATGGAGATTTCTCGCGGTTGTCTCTCGCATATACTCATCGAAGGGGCCGCCCCGCATTTGCGGTGCGGACCGCGTCTGTGGGTAATGCCCGGTCTTCGCAAGCGAAGCCCCTACGGCGCCAAAGCGCTCATCCTTTGCTGAAAT
>SKZA01000345.1 GCA_007127595.1 Kiritimatiellia bacterium | reverse complement strand
CTTGGCTGCGGCAAGTCCAGCGTCGGACGCCCCCAACGTGGATGCCAAATAGCCATCGACCCGTGCCCAGTCAGCCTCGCTCATAGCGTCGTGTCCTCGTCTCGATCACTCGCGATGTGTCCGGCGAGGGCGTGCAACAGGCCTTGCTCAAAATTCTGGAAGGTACCGTAGCGAACATCCCGCCCCAGGGCGGACGCAAACATCCGCAGCAGGAGTACATCAAACTCAATACGGAGCATATCCTGTTCATCTGCGGCGGCGCGTTCGTTGGGATCGACGAGATTATCCGGCGTCGACGCGGCAAGGGCTCGCTGGGATTTGGTCGCGCCGCCGGCGCGCCGGATCCGGCCAAGACGCCGATCCGGGTGGAAACGGAAGATTTGCTGCGGTTCGGGTTGATCCCGGAATTCGTAGGGCGCTTGCCCGTTATTACAAAATTGAACGAGTTGACGGAAAAGGATCTGGTACAGATTCTGACGGAGCCCCGCAACTCGATGGTGAAGCAATATACGAAGCTGATGGCTTTGGAAGGCGTGGAGCTCACTTTTACCAGTGGGGCGCTGCGCGAGATCGCGCATATTGCCTACCAAAAGGGCACTGGCGCGCGCGGTTTGCGCGCGATTCTCGAGCATATCATGCTCGATGTAATGTATGACGTCCCTCGGAAGGGCAACATCAAGAAGTGCCGCATTGATAAATCCGTCGTGGCGGGCCATCGCGCCGCCCTCGGCGCGAAGGATGAAACGCTTAAGATCGCCTGATCCCGCGGACTGTCATGTTGTTCCGGAGGGCCGCGACGGGCGGATGAAGACGATGCGCTTATACGTGAGGCCAATGCGATCCATTTTGGCGGCCGTGTGCCTCTTTCTGACGGCGGTTTGGTCGCTGTCGGCCCGTCAGGTTCCCATTACTATCGTGCATACCACCGATCTGCACGGCCATGTACTGCCCGCGCGCGACTACGACGGCACGGAAGGATTGGGCGGTCTGCTGCGCTGTGCCACTGTGATCGAACAGTGGCGCGAGGAGACGCCGAACCTATTGTTGGTCGATTGCGGGGATCTGTATCAGGGCGGCATGGAGAGTTATATGACGCAGGGTCGCATCGTGAACGATGCGATGGCGTGGCTGGGATTCGACGCCTGGGTGCTCGGCAATCATGAGTTCGACTGGGGCATCGATGTGTTGTCAGCCACGCTGGAACACGGCACGGTCCCGGTGCTGGCCGCGAACGTGGGAGTGCGGGAAGGATTGTCCAACCCGCTCCCGCAGGTCCGGCCCTATATTATTCGCGATATCGATGGAGTGCGCGTGGCGTTGATCGGCCTGACCACGGACGCGATACCGAATTGGAGTCGTCCCGACTTGTTGGGCGACATCATCATCTCCGATTCTGTCGAGTCCTTGCGGTCGATCCTCCCCGAGGTGCGCGCGCAGCGGCCCGATGTGCTCGTTCTGTTGCTCCATCAGGGCTATCGCCCGTTCGGGGACAATGCGGCGAATCAAGTAAATCGAATTGCACGTAATTTCCCTGAGTTTGACTTGATTATTGGAGGGCACAGCCATCAACCGATCGAGGGCGTGCTGGTCAATGGCATTCTATACACGCAGGCCGGCTATTATGGCATTTGGTTGGGCAAGGCGCGCCTTGTTTATGACACGGTCGCGCGTCGCGTGGTGGAACGGGACGCTACCCTGACGCATATCGCCGACAAGTATCCCCCGCATGAGGGATTGCGCGAAGCTTTGCGGGCCGATCTGGAGCGTGCGGAGCGCGCCGCAGCCGTCGAAATCGGTTCGGCCGCAGAACCGTTACAGCCGCGCGCGCGTACGACGGGCCAATCGGGAATACAACAGCTCTTGTGCCGGGCCATCGCTGAAGCCGCCCAAGTGGATGTGGTGCTGCATGGGACGCTGTCGGATGAGGCTTTGCAGGCCGGCGCAATCTATGAACGCGACGTATGGCGCCTGGTGCCGTACGAGAATACCATCGGGATCGTCCAGATCACGTCATCGCAATTACAGGAGATCCTGGAAGATAACGCGGAACTCTTGCGTAGTCCCCAGTTTATGGGCGTGTACGGAATCCAATATGAGTTGCATGCATACGCGGAGCGGGGTCAGCGTATACGGAATCTGCGATTGGCGGACGGATCCGCCATTCATCCGCGTAAACGGTTGCGTGTGGCGATGAACAGTTATGTCCTGGCCTCCGGCGGCCGCCGCTTCCCGGCGGCGCGCCGTATGGCCGACGACCCGGTCAACCGCCTGATGATGACAGGCATCGACACACGTTCCGCTTTGCGCGACTATATCCAGCGCCATAGCCCGCTCGCGATCGAGGTGGAGGAGGCGGTGCGGCTGGTCAGGTCGCCGGAATGATTTGATGTTAGAAAAGCGAAATTCATGCACGAAGCGAGAAGCATTAAAGACTGGTTCGAAGTCCGTGACGAACGTGACGCGTTGACCCTCCTGTTACTCGGGTTCGCGTTGTGTTTGCCAATTTCGATTTCAGTCGCTCAGCCGTTCGCCTATTTGGCCATTCCCGTATGGATCCTGTGGCTGAAGAAAGGCGTTGACCGTCCCTTCCGTAGTCCGTTCCTGTGGCCCGTTGTCTTGTTTGTCCTGCTGATGCTGTTCGCGGCGCTCATGGGGCCGCGGCCCGAGTTTACCATTCCGCGCTCGCGCCGCCTGCTCTTGTTGTCGGTGATCTTCATGATGGGGCTTGTCTTTGAACCGCGCGCCGAGGATCCGCGTCGCTCATTGATCGCCCCCTTGCTGATGTTTGTGGTGGGCGCTTCGATACTCGGCATATGGGATCTGGTTCGGGTGCCGATTCAGGTGGCACAGGGCATCGGCCTCTACGATGCGGGCAATATGCGTGATCCCCAGTTGTATCTGGTCAGTGCGTGTATCATTCTGGCCTTGTGGATCTATCGGCCTGTTCACATTCCGCCGCGACTACTGAGTGTGATGATCGGGATCAATGTTCTGGGAATGGTTTTGCATTTCAAGCGCGGCGTATGGATATCGTTTGTTTTGACGGCCGTGTTGGTCGCAGCCTTGACGCGAAGGTATCGCATACTCGCAGCCATTTTGCTGGGCATCGTCGTCTTGTGTCTGGTTCCGCAGACGCGCGAACGCATTGAGCTTTTGCAAGAGGAAATACAGGAAGGCACTGGTGGCCGGCGCATTCTCTGGTCGGAAGTCGCGCCGGACATGATCCGCGACCATCCGTTCGGCGCGGGGTTCCGCGGGTTGAGCCATCAAGATTTTGTCGAATATGCCGCCCCGATGTATTTGCAGCCCGGCCTCAATCATTTGCATAACAACGTGTTGCAATTGGCCGTGGATGCCGGATGGTTGGGAAGCGCCGTGTGGGTCTTTTGGATGGCGCTGACTTTGGTCATCATGGCGCGGTTGGGCCGAAAATACCGGAGGGATGATCCCGTCCGGGCGACGGTGGGACTTGCCTGCCTGGCGGCGTTCATCGGGCTCATGCTGAACGGATTTGTGGAATATAACTTCGGAAACAGTGTCATCTTCATGGTTATTACGTTTCTTATAGGCCTGACCAACGCCCTGCATCGGTCGGAAATCCAGCCGCTTCCGCCTGCCGAGCCGCCATCATGAAATGGTCTATTCCGATCGGGCGTATCTGGGGCATTCGCCTCGGCATACATGTCACTTTCTTCCTGTTGATCGCCTGGGTTGCCTGGCTGGGTTGGACCGTGGGGGGATGGGATACCAGCCTCTGGGCCGTGGCGATGATCTGCCTGTTGTTCGTCTGTGTGATCCTGCACGAACTGGGACACAGCGTGGCCGCCATGAAATATGGGATCGAGGTGCACAGCATCACCTTGTTGCCCATCGGCGGCGTGGCAGGGATGAAGTCCATGCCTGAAGAGCCACGAAAGGAGCTGGTCATTGCCGTCGCCGGTCCGCTGGTGAATGTATTGATTCTGGCGTTGCTCATTCCACTGCGCGGGTTTCCCTCCTGGGTGGATATGCCCATTGTTCCGCAAACAATGCCCGAAATGGTCGATACCATGATCCGGGCCAATATGATCCTCATTGTGTTCAACATGATTCCTGCGTTTCCGATGGATGGCGGGCGTGTCTTGCGGGCCGCCCTTGCCATGATCTTTTCCTACCCTACGGCTACCGCGTGGGCGGCCGGGATGGGGCGCTTCGTGGCCGTGCTCTTCTTTATGTTGGGCGTGTACGTCACACAACCATTCCTCATTCTGATCGGGGTCTTCGTCTTTCTCGGCGCCGCAGCGGAAGCGCGGATGGTGCGGATCAAGGACGCGTTGAAGAATGTACCCGTCAGCCTGTTAATGCGGCGCGATGTGGAGGCCTTGTCTCCCGGCGATACCCTGCGCGCGTGCCTGGAAGCGTATCATTATCGTGGCGCAACGGATTTCATCGTGCGGGATGGCACGGTATTGCGCGGCTTGTTGCCCGCCGATGTATGGACGGCTGCCCTGAAGAAGTATGGCCCCGAGGAACCGGTTGATGGACACGCCTTGCGACGCTATGTCAGTTTTAAGCCGGATGCGCCCATGGATCTGATTATCCAAGACGTATGGGGCCTGAAGCAGGAATTATTCCCCGTCATGCAAAACGGCGAGCTGCTTGGTGTGTTGATGTTGGACGATCTACGGGCGTTTATTGCGAAACGCACGGGGCAGGTGCAGGCTCCGGCGCCGACCGAAGCGCATAGGTCGCCGGACGGGCAGCCTGCCCGGCGACCTTCACGCTTTTCGGTGGATTTGGGGTAGGGGACACGAGACGCGGCTATGCGCGTAGCGCTGGCCGCAGCGTTCGTGCTCAGCGGCTGGGTCTTCGACCACAGCCGCGCTCCTGATGTTACTCCGCCGCCTTGATCTCGTCCCAGATCCGCGTGTAGAGCCGGTTATCTTCGCCGAGGTCCTCGATCACTTCGCTAAGCGCCAGGATCTCCGGTTCGAGATTGATGGACGGGTCTTCCAACAATTCGGCGTCGATCAGTTCATACGCCGCCACGTTCGGAGAGAGGAAATACACGTACTCCGTGTTCTCCGCCGCGACTTCGGGTCGGTGCATGAAATTGATGAAATGATGCGCCAGTTCCGGTTGGCGCGCACCAACCGGGATGACCATTTCGTCCAAGGCAATGGACACGCCTTCGCGCGGGACGAAGTATACGACGTTTTCCTCTTCTTCCATGACCTGCATGATGTCGCCGTTATAGCCGTGCACGAGCAGGAACTCGCCCGAGGCAATGCCGTTCTTGTATTGCTCGTTCTCGAACTTCGCGAGGTTGCGTTTCCAGCGGATGACGACGTCGCGCGCTTCCTCCAGCTCCTCCACATTGCGCGTGTTCAGGCTGTAGCCGAGATATTTCAGCGCGGCCCCGATGGTTTCGCGCATGTCGTCCAGCATGGTCATGCGCCCGCGCAGGTCTTCGCGGTCCAGCATGGCCCAGGTGGGCTCCACATGCTCGACGCGATCCGCCCGGTACGCGAGGCCGGCGTTGCTCAACATGTAGGGCACGGCATACGTGCATTCCTTGTCCGCGGCCATGGAGAGATAGTCAGGATCGAGATGTTGAATGTTGGGGATGAGTTCGTGATTCAACGGTTGCAGCATATCGTGGTTGATCATGATCTGGACCATGTAGCTGCTGGGGAAGATCACGTCGTAGCCGGTGGCGCCCGCGCGCAGGCGCGCGAACATGGCTTCGTTAGAGTCGAACGTGTCGATCACCACGCGGCAATTGAATTCTTGTTCGAATTGACGAATCAAGGAGGGCTTCATGTAGTCGGCCCAGTTGTACACGTGCAGCACGGCACGCCGTTCGCCGCATCCGGTGAGCAGACCCGCAAACATCAGCACGACCGTCAAATTTCTAAGCATTCTCATGTGTCCTCTCGTCCTCCGTTAGGTGTTGCACCGTCCATATGATAAGAAACGTAACCACCAACAGGATCGTCGACAGCGCATTGATCAGCGGGGGCGACCCGTGCTTGATCATGCTGTAGATCTGAATCGGGAGCGTGGTGGCTCCCGGTCCTGTGACGAAGAATGTAATGACGAAATCATCGATGGACAAGGTGAAAGCGAGCAGGCCGCCGGCGGCGATGCCGGGCGCGAGCAGGGGCAGGAGCACCCGCCACGCGATCGTCCACCAGTTCGCCCCGAGATCCTGGGCGGCTTCAATGACGGAAAAGTCAAAATCCTGCAGGCGCGCCAGAACGACCATCGCGACGTAGCTGACGCAGAAGGAGGTATGCGCCAAGAAAATGGTGAATAGGCCGAGTTGTACGCCGATTGCGACGAAGAAGAGCAGGAGGCTGATACCCATGAGAATGTCCGGCACGACCAGCGGCGTGTAGATCAGGGTGTAATGTACGCGTTGCAACCGCGTATTGAATCGATGCAGGGCGAAGGCCGCAATTGTGCCCAGCACCATGGATACCACCGTGGTGCTGAAAGCGACGATCAGGGTGTTGCGCAGCGCATACCAGATTTCACGTTCGGTAAAGAGGCGGATGTACCAGCGCAGCGAAAACCCTTCCCATGACCCGCTGAACCGCGACGCGTTGAAGGAATGAATGATCAACACGAAGATCGGCAGGTAGAAAAACACCAGCACGGCGATGGTGGTATAGAGCGGTATGCGACTGCGTTTCATTTACGATGATATTCCATGTTAACACTCGGCTCGGCGGGCTTCGGGATATGTTTTAACGGACTTCATGTTCCTCCCGTCTTCGCCCCTGCATCATCAGCACCACCAGCATCGGGGCCATGACGGCCAGGGTCAGACCCGCGGACAGCGCGCTGGCATGCGGCAAATTGCGATCCACAAAGGTCCGTTGCGCGATCTTGTTTCCGACCATTTCGCTGCGCGGGCCGCCGACGAGATCGGGAATGATGTACATCCCCAGCGCGGGAATCAGGACCATCAATACGGCGGTCAGCAGGCCCCGTTGAATGCCGGGTATGAATACTTGCCGAAATGCGCGTAGTTTTCCTGCGCCGAGATCGCGCGCGGCCTCCACGAGGCGAAAGTCGAATTTTTCCGCCGCGGCGAAGATCGGGAGGATGGCGAAGGGCAGCAGCGTGTAAACCATGACCAGCAACACCGCTTCCGATCGGTAGAGCAACATGGTCCCTTCTTCGGATAGCCGCAGAAATACCAAGGCGCGCTTCACATAGCCGTCGGGATGTAACAACACTTTCCACGCGAATATCCGAATCAGGAAACTGGTCCAGAAGGGGATCACGGTTAGCAGAAGTAAGAGCCGCCGCCAGCGGGCCGGTGCGCGGGCGATGTAATACCCCATAGGCAGCGCCAACGCGATGCAGACGACTGTGGTGACCAGACTCAACCAGATCGTGCGCCATATAATGGCGGGATAGTTGGGGTTGCCCAGACTGATTAGTGTGTCCAGCGTCCAGCCTTCGCCGATCCCGCCCCACGGATCGGCGGGCTTGAACGCGATCGTGAAGACGATGAGCGTCGGGATGACAAAGAGAATAAAAAGCCATACAAACGATGGCAGCGTGACCAGCCATTCCCCGAAGGATTTATTGCGCGGGTTCATCATTCCGCCGGCATTTCCTTCAGGGCCTCGTCCTTTTCACTGTACCGGTCGAGCATGTAGCCGTCGTCGGCATGCCACCAGACCCATACGTTGTCCTCCCAGCGGATGGGTTGCTCATCCAGCAGAAAGCGGCTATGCGGCTGCGCAATGGAGAGACGATAATCCTGAACGCGAACAAGAAACTTCGTCTGCGAACCGAGATAGATGACTTCTTCCACGCGGCCGGGCACGAGATTGTGCCGTCCGTCCACGTTTGGCTTTACGACTGACAAGCGGAACTTTTCCGGTCGCACACTTAGATGCACAAGGTCGCCGGCCTGCTTATTCTTGTCATTGAAGCACAGCACGTCGGGGAACCCGTCGATGCGCAACCGGCAATATTCCGGTTCGGGCGTTTCGCTTACCGTTCCATCGAAGAAGTTGGTGTCGCCAATGAAGGCCGCGACAAAGCTGCTGGTGGGCGCTTCATAGATTTCCGCTGGCGTGCCCAACTGCTCGATGCGCCCGTTGTTCATCACGGCGATGCGATCGCTCAAGCTCATCGCTTCGCCTTGATCGTGGGTGACGTAAAGAAAGGTAATGCCGACCTGATCGTGGATGCGATCCAGTTCGAACAGCATGCGTTGACGTAACTTTAGATCCAACGCGGCCAGCGGCTCGTCCAGCAGGAGGACTTCGGGTTTGTTGATCAGTGCGCGCGCGATCGCCACGCGCTGTTTCTGGCCGCCGCTGATCTGGTGCGGTTTCTTATGCGCGTGTTCCTCCATCTGGGTCATGGCGAGCATGCGATCGACCTCCTCGCGCACCTCGGCGGCGGGGCGCCGCGCAATGCGCAATCCGAAGGCGATGTTATCTCGTACGGTCAGATGCGGGAACAGTGCGTAATTCTGGAAGATGGTGTTGACCTTGCGTTTGTTGGGCGGTTGGTCGGTGATATCCGTTCCATCCAAGAGGACGCGGCCCGTATCCGGATACTCGAACCCTGCGAGGATGCGCAGCAACGTGGTCTTTCCGCAGCCGCTGGGCCCGAGCAGCGAAAAGAACTCGCCCCGCCGGATGGACAGCGAAACGTGGTCTGCGGCACGAATGGGGCCGTACCGTTTGGATACGTCGTTGAACTCAAGGAATTCCGCCACCTGTTCTCCCGGGCCAAGTGTGAAAATGTGGGTTCCTTGTAAATCATCCGGACCCCACGATCAAGCAGAACGGGGCGGCCCACATTAAAGCCTCCTCGCTGTTTTGTGTGGGTGACACATCGGGCGTGTTGCCGTAGGGGCTTCGCTTGCGAAGACCGGGCGCTACCCACATACGCGGTCCGCGCAAGCGCGGCCCCTACGAAAAAGCCTACGGGTAGGTCCATAAGCGAAAAATCCCAAGGAGACTGGGGGGGCGTGCCCCGGCTTCCCCACACCAAACAGCGAAGAGGCACATTAAAGAGTGGCATAGGCGTCCCGCCTGCACCCTGTCCGTATTCAGCACGACGCGCTTGCCAAGACAGGCTGCAGGGGGGGTGCCTGGAGCATCACTTGCGTTGACGAATGTGACGGTTTTGGGTTTCGAGGCTATTTCCGGTGGCGGGTTGGGGGCTTAAGAGGATAACATGGTCTAGCATTCTGTTCCCAATGGCTTGAATGAACCACGAGCAGAGGACTTTGCAATGAATAGATACATGATGGCGTTTGTGTGTTGCATGGGAAGTATTTGTCTGCCGTATGAGATAACCGCCGCGGCGAACGCTGGCGAGAATTTTCACGAGCCGTCGCAGGAATATGAGGATCGGGATGTTCGCGGGTACATTAGAATGGCACGTGAGGAGGCTAAGATTGATGAGGTGTTGTCCACTGAAGAGGAGCGGCTGCAGAATATCCAGGCCGCTATGGATGTCCTTAGGGCCGCCCTTTCTATTTATCCTGGCAACCTCAAGCTCATGGAGCAGCTCGCCGTTTATTCTGAGCGGGCAGAGGACCGAGGTGGTGCGAGGTATTGGTACATGAAGATGGGGGAGCACAATTATGAGGGCGCAATTGAAATCGTTGATCGTCGTATAGCGCGGGTGCATCGAGTCCGTGAGAATATGCTAAATAGTTTTCCTGATGGAATGCCGGATACAGAGGTAGAATGGGTACAGGCACGCAGTGATGAGCGGGTCTCATGGTTGGAGGGTATAAAGCAGGAGCTTGAGGTGAAATACGGAGGAGAGTAGGAGGGTGCTCTCCATGGATGCTTGCGCATCCTCCGGCGCGCACGCCGTGTCGTCCCATTCTTGATCTACCCCAAAAGAACTTTGCGGCCTTTGCGAGCTTCGCGGTCTTTGCGTTTCCTCTGAAAAGGGTCAGGGCCGCTCGAAGTGTACCTGCCGGTTGCGTCCGTCAAATGTGACGATGTACCGGCTCAAGACCTGGCGGCCCAGTCGGGGCACGTCGGGCATGCCCAACCCTAGCATTTCGAGATCCGAATAGGGTGTGTTCCGCAGGACCAGGTCGCCGATCATGATCTGGCGGACGTCCGGAGCTGTACTGAACGTCCCCGCCACGGCATAGTCGCCGATCGTGTCCAGCAGGAACGCCGCCGGCATGTCGTCGATAAACCCTTCGACCGCGATGGCTCCGTAAATATCGCGCATGGGTACGGAGGCGATCAGGCGATCCGTATGGGGTCGATAAGGCGTGGTCGTCGAAAACAGCACGTGTTGGTTCGGGTAGTCGATTTGCACATAATGGAACGCACGGATGAATTCGCTGCCCAGGACAATGGGGGCGCGCATATCCCGGTCGTCGCGCGTCAGATATTTCATGGGCCCATGCGCCGCCTTGACGTACATAAGTGCGGTTTCCACGTGGAGTTGATCGATCACCACGCGCGAGGCCACGCTCAAGTAGCCGGGGATGGGGTCGTCCGCATGCATGGCGAAATGGCGATAGGACGGCGGCCCGATCGGGATCAGGCCGATTTCACGGGCCAAGCCGAACTCGATCCAGTTGGCGCGCGCGCTTGCGTCGATAAGCGCCATGTATTCTTCGGGTGACCGAAAGCGGATGCTGATCATCGGCACCGGCTTTTGACGCCGTGCTTCAAAAGGCACATAAGCAAACTTCCCCGTGTGCAGGCGGTGGGCGCCCGCAAAGACCGGGCCTTGATCGGACTCGTATTTGGTGAGCCAGAAACGGCGTTCATCCTGAGCGCGCGAGAAGAATTGTTCCAGTTCGCGCGGTGAAAGCGGCTGAATCTCGGCCGGGCGCCGACTCGCGCAACCAGACGGGAGGAGCATCAGGGCGAGTAGAAACAAAACACATGCATGTTTGAACATGGCGCGAGAGTGCCACGGGTGTTCGGGAAAGACAAGTGATCTGGTGATGCCGGCCCGCTTTCCATTTGACCCGCTCGGCGGAGCCGTGCGAAAGTACTCTGTGATCGAGACAGGAGCGCCTCATGCAGGAACCCACAATATCCGGATTCGAGGTTCTGGGCAAAATCGCCGAGGGGGGGATGGCGACGGTATGGAAGGCGAAGCAGACTTCGCTGGACCGGTTGGTTGCCCTTAAAGTACTCAATACCGGCCTCATCAAGAGCGAAGCCGACATCGAACGCTTTCGCCGCGAAGCCCAGTCCGCCGCCCGGCTGCGCCACCCCGGTCTCTGTCAGATCTATGACGCCGGTGAAGCGGAAGGAACCGTCTTTTACGCGATGGAGTATGTCGCCGGATTTTCCGTTGGCGATCTATTGAAACGGAAAGGCGACCTGCCCGAAAAGCAGGCCCTGATGATCGCCTACGGCGTCGCCACTGTGCTCGGCGCCATTTGGGAGAAGGATCAGGTCATCCATTGCGACATCAAGCCGGACAACGTGCTCATCGATCAGGACGGCATGATCCGTGTGACCGATCTCGGCGTGGCGCGGATCATAGGTCACATGGCCCATAACGTGGACTCCGACTACATTGTGGGCACGCCCAATTATACCTCGCCCGAACAGGCGCGCGGTGCGGACGACCTGGATTGCCGGACCGACATTTATGCATTGGGCGCCACGCTGTATCACATGGTGACCGGGCTCATCCCGTTTGCGGATTCCGAAGGGGACGACGCCTTGGAACGTCAGATCGGCGATTACATTGCCGATCCCCAGACCCTGAACCCGTCGGTTTCCAATGAGACGGCGTTGTTGATTGAAAAGTTGATGATCAAGGACCGGAACGCGCGATACCGGGACTGGAAGGAAGTGCTCAAGGATATTGAGGAAGTCCGCGCGGGGCGTTTACCGCGGGGCGACCTGCCGCCATCGGGACAGAGTACCGTTTCGCGCTCCGAAGAGCGCGAGGCGATCACGGCCCGTGCCGTTCAGGCGATGAAGCCCAAGACCTTGAAGCCGTCGACGCCATCGGCTCCGGCCGCATCCGGCGCGCTGAAGCCCGGGGTGAAAATCAGGAAGAAGACGCCGACGGGTACGCCCACCATCAAACCCAAACTGAAACGTCCCGTGTCCGCCTCCTACGCCGAGCGTGCGCCGAAGAAGGTGGAATGGCCTGCGACCTTGCAAATGACGCTCCTGTTGGCGTTGCTGGTGGGCGCAGCCTATGGCGGAACATTCTGGTATGTAGGACGTCCCCCGTCCGCCGCGGAACCGGCAGAACCGGTCGTGGCGGAAGCGCGAGAACGTGTGGTGGAGGAGACGCCGGCCTCTATTCGGCCCGCTGCGCCGCGCCCCGAACCGGAACGACCGGCGACAACCGCACCGCGTCCTGCCCCACGTCCGGCGCCACGTCCTGCGCCACGCCCCGAGCCCGAGCCCCTCGAACCGGTTGATGAGCCGGAAGAGGCGTCGGAACACGAGGCATGGGACCATCCGGACTATGTCGAGGCCATGCGCTTGCTGCGCCGGGCGGACCGGACGTTCCAGGAGTTCTTGGAGTCGCGCGATCAGCAAGTGTTGGCCCGCGTGGAGCCGGATTGTCGCCGGGCAATCGAACTGCTTGAATCCGTACGCGGCGAGGCGCCGGCGCAGGTGCGCGTCGGCGAACGGATACGGCAAAGCTACCAGCTGATCCACAATGCTCGCCAATCGCGCGTGTCGGGGGATTAGCAAAACCTTTCACGGTCACCTTGCTCCCTGCTGGAGCAGGGAGCTACAAGATCGACGTAGCGATCCTGTAGGTCTCTTATGTAGCGCCCTGCTCCAGCAGGGCGCTCTTGATCGCCTGTGCGGCACGACGTGCGGCATGTTTCTTGCGAAAAGCCGGATCGATTCTACGCCGTCTCGAACTCCGCCATGACCACCGCATGGTCCGACGGGCGCGGTTTGAGGCGCGGCGTGATATCGATGCGCGACGCTTTGCAGGTGCGCGCCAGCGCGGGCGTCGCCAAAATGTAATCCAATCGCCAACCTTTACCTTCGTGTATGTACGTCGGATTCCGGTAATCAAAGAAGGTGTAGTGCCCCGGCTCCGGATGATGCATGCGGAACGTGTCCACGAAGCCTCGGTCGCGGCAATGGGCAAACGCGGCGCGCGCGTCCTTGTGATAACACACATGTTTCTCGCGTTCGTCCGGGTTGTGCACATCAATCGGTTCATGCGCCACATTCATGTCGCCCAACCACAGGATGGGACGGCGTTTGCCGAACTGACGGTCGAACCATGCGCGCAGTCGATGGAACCATTCCACCTTGTAGGCGTACATCGGGTGCTCGATGTTCCTTCCTTGGGGCACGTAGGTGTTCACCACTGTAAACCCGCGGAAATCCGCGCATAACAGACGGGACTCGTCCGGCGGCCCGCCGTCGTCGAAGCCATACCGCACGCGTCGCGCGGGGACACGACTCAAGAGCGCCACCCCGTTGTAGGCTTTCTGGCCACGGAAATAGACGTGATAGCCAAGCTCCTCGAGGGAGTCGGCCGGAAACAGCTCGTCCGTCACCTTGGTTTCCTGAAGGGCCAAGATGAACGGGTCATGTTCCCGAATCCAATCCCGGACGATGTCCAGCCGAGAGCGAATGGAATTCACATTAAACGTGGCGATGCGCATGGTGCCGTTGACGTGCGTCAAATCCCCTCAATCCCCAATCGTGGTAGCGAGGATAGCGGTATATGCTTCTCGAGCTCCGCCACGATGGCCTCGTACAGGATGTCCATGCCGCGCGCGGACAAGTGAATGCCGTCCAGCATGAGCCGTCGCTCCCATTCGGGATGCAATTGAATCAGATGAAACAAGTCGATAACCGGCACGTTCATTTCAAGCGCCGCCTCATAACAGGCTAGTGCGTACTGTTCCGTATGTTCCATCTTGCGGCTGCGCGTCTTGCGCTCGTCCAACGGCGGAGGCGTAACCATGACCAACCACGCGCCCGCGCCTGCGATGCGGCTCGCCAGTTCCTCCAGATTCTCGCGGTATTCCTCCAGCGGCACATGCTGAAACTGGTCGGGCAACACGCTGTCACTGGCGCCGAAGAAAAGGATTACGAACGAGGGCCGCTCCGCGATGACGGCCGTGTCGACGATGGACAGTGCGTCACGCGT
>SKZA01000288.1 GCA_007127595.1 Kiritimatiellia bacterium | reverse complement strand
GCCGTCGCCGCGCGCGGCGGGTCGTTCAGCAAGACGGCCATCCCGATGTCCATGGCCTTTTCGACCACGCGCGTGCCGATATGACCGACACCGACAACACCCAATACCAACTCGGGGAGCAACAAGGCGTGACGCCGCGCTTCCGTGAGGAGGGCGGCGACGACATATTCCGCCACGCTGTTCGCGTTGCATCCGGGCGCGTGACACCAGGCAATCTCGGTCGTATCGAGCCACGCATGATCGATGTGGTCGGTACCCGCCACGGCGCAACCAACAAAACGAACGGCGGAACCCTCGAGCAGCGCCCGGTCGATACGGGTCTTGGTACGCGTAATCAACACGTCGGCATCACGAACGATATCGTGGGTAATCTCTTCCTCGTCCAGGAGTTCGACATCGCCGATTGTGGAAAACGCCTCATAGCCGTGCAATACGCTGGATGCACAGACGATCTTCATGGCCGCCCCGTTCATGGGGAAGGAATAGCACGTGCCGGCAAGACAGGCAATGGGAATGGAGTGGTGAGAAAGTCGGACGGTTGGACAGCGGAACAGTTGGGCGGTGGGTGGCCGAGTAAGTCTATCGAGTAAGGGTATCCGGGTAAGGGTGGCGATTAAGTGTCCGTACACTTAACCGCCACACTTGATCGTCTACACTTAGCCGATACGCTTCCAGCCCGCTCACCCGCAGCGGCGGGTCATTAAGGGTTCGGGGGAGAGAACGTTCAACGCTCAACGTCCAACTTCCAACGTTCAAGTGACAACTGACAACCCTACCCCAAAAGAATGCGGGCTTGCCTTGATTGACCGACTTCGCTCCCATCGCCTAAGTCTCCGCGGCCTCCTGTTAAGAAAATCTTCGCGTGCTTCTGTTCCAAAAAAACGGCCATCGACATTTCGCATTGATTCCCATTATTCTTTCCGTCGATGAATGCGGATTTCACCAAGCCGGCCCGTGTATTGCTCGTGGACGATCATGCGATCGTCCGGCACGGCATCGGCGTCTTGCTCGAAAAGGCGTCGGACCTCACCATTTGCGGCGAGGCCGGCGCGTATGAGGAGGCGCTGGAGGCTGTTCAACGTCTAAAACCCGATATAGCCGTCATCGATATCATCCTGCGCGATCGAAGCGGGCTTGACCTGATACGCGAATTGCGGGAGCGCGGCGAGAAACTGCCGCTGCTCGTGATGTCCATGCACGACGAGGCGACGCACGCGGAAAAGTCGCTGCGCGCGGGTGCGCAGGGCTATGTGATGAAAGAGGACGCCGACGAGCTGTTGGTGGACGCGCTGCGCAAGGTGCTGCGCGGCGATGCGTTTGTAAGCGGCGAAATATCCCAGCGTATGTTGCGCTCGTACATGGACGGCGAGGACGAGGGCGTCGAAGGCGTCGAAAGCCTGACGGACCGTGAAAAAGAAATCTTTGAATGTCTCGGCCAGGGTTTGACGACGCGTAAGATTGCGGAAAAGTTCGGCCTGAGCGCGCGCACGGTCGAGGTACACCGCGCCCGGATCAAGAAGAAGTTGAAATGCGAAGATGCCGCCCAACTTCTGCGCGAAGCCGTGAAATGGGTGGAGGGGAATGGTTGACGCCCTCCTTTGAACAAAAGCACGCAAAGATTTCTTTTAACAGGAGATCGCAGAGGCTTGGGCGTTGGGAGCGAAGTCGGTCAATCAAGGCAAGCCGGCAGTCTTTTGGGGTGGGGTTGTCAGTTGTCACTTGAACGTTAGACGTTCTCTCCCCCGAACCCCGAACCCCGAACCCCGAACCCTTCTTCTACTTCCCTCGGCTTCCCATCCTGCAGACGACCAGCGTGCCGCCGCGTGGGCCGGGCGCGAATCGCATATCCGCGCCGATCAGACGCGCGCGATGCTGCATGATCCGCAGTCCCATACCTCCGCGCGATGATGCGTCCTCCGGCAGGCCTACCCCATCATCTGCCACGCACAATTCCAGGCCGTGGTGGTCGTAGCGCAGGGATATGGTGACTTTGCCGGGTTTGGCATGGCGAACGGCGTTGTGCGCGGCTTCCCGCGCAATGAGATAGACTTGTTCCTTTTCTTTCGGTTCCAGGTGGCTGTCGTCGGTGAGTTCGCCCGTCTCGCAGGATACGCCGTATAGCTCGGTCATTTCTTCGGCCAGATCTTTGAGTGCTCCGGCCAGGCTCTCGTCGCGCAAGGCAATCGGGGCGAGTCCTTTGGCCATCGCGCGGACTTGGGCGACCGCTTCCTTCAGGGTGTCGTTCAGTTTCTGCGCGTGGATCTGCTGTTCGTTGTTCGTTTCGCGAAGGTAACTCAAGACGGAACGGCTGAGAAAGACCGCGCCGGTTAGTTTTTGCCCGAGCGAATCGTGCAGATCGCGTCCCAGCCGTTGCCGCTCTCGCGTAGACAGGTCGCTCATTTCCTCTTCGAGCCGGACGCGTTCGGTCATCTGTTCGCGCAACTCACCCGTGGCCTGTTCCAAATCATCTGTTCGAATGCGTACCTCGTTCTCGATTCGGCGCGTGCGCCCTGCAATGAGAAGCAATTGGCTGGTCATCAGTGCCGTGACCAAAAGACCGGCGATACCCACGGCGGCCGACCGGCGACCCGTTACCACAACCGGCGCGCGACTTTCAAAGGTCCAGAGGGTTCCAATGACCTCCAGTGGGTGTTGGTAATGCCATTCCCCGCCGCTCCGCTCGAGCAGTTGGTCAGGGAAATCCGCGCTGCGCAAGGGGGACATGTCCAATTGCAGGCCGGGTGAAGGAACAGTCATGGCGGCTACCCGGTTCAGGAGCGCGTCCGGCTCGAGCAGGCCGATGGCGAACCCGATCAAGATAGGCTGCAACGCTTCATGTTGATAGAAGATCGGGGAAAAGACCCAATGGATTCGGCTTTCTGTGTCACCCGTATGGGCCGGGTCCAGGGCCAGCGCAGAGCGGCGAGTGACCTGCATGCGTTCGATGGCCTGCTGTCCGGCGAAAGCCGATCCGAAATCAAACCCAATCGGGACGCCGAGCCCGTGGGGCCCCGTCTGCCAGGTCAGCGGAAAATATTCTGATCGCGGTTCCGCGGGAATCCACGTGTCGTCCGGTCCTCGTCCGACCACGCGATACCCGAGCTCGGGCGACTGCTCATACGCGTCTTCGAGCGATTGGCGCAGGGAGTGGGAGATGCGTTGCGCGAACCCGAACGCGCCGAGGACTTGGCGCTGATGGATCATGCCTTTCTCGACGAACTCCTCCAGCGCTTCCGGGCGGATTTCGCCTGAAAGCCCATGCAGGGCGCGAATAGAGTCGAGCACTTCCACGAACAGGTCGAGTTCGCGTTCCGTATTTTCGCGTAAAATTTCCGCCTCGACCCGGAATCGTTCAAGGGCTTCCGCCTCTTCCGCCAGCGCTATGCGTGACCACGCATACCAAGTCAGTCCCAGGCCGATGAACAGGGTCACCGCCGCCAGGGCCCACGGCCAGCGCGCGTGTTGCTGCGCCATGCTTGTATTCGCAGAATGTGTCATGGACAGACGGTACCACGGGGGAAGGGAAGAATGAAAGTTCGGACAGTGAGTCGATTGAGCGGTTGGAGAAGGAGCGCCTAGAGCCGGCGGACGCCCATGGAGTCGAAAGCGGTGAAGATTTCAGAAGTGACGCCGGGCAAACTCCCGTCCGGAGCCGGTTTTGAGGTAGGCCTCGAATGCCACGGCCTTGTCGCGGTCTCGAAAGGCATGTGCGGATTCGATGCACCACGGCGTGTGTCTGGATGTGGAAGGAACGCCGCCCTGGTTATGCTTCTCTAGTCTGGCCTCCAAATGATCAGTCAATCCCGTGTACACTTGATCCGGAGAAGATAGACTGCGCAAGCGATAGACGTAATGAAAGGCTGTTGACATCGATTATGTCCGTCACGGCCAATAGTTGGCTTGCCAGCCGGAGTCTCGCAGCGGAGGCAACATGTCCTCCTTCGCTTCCCTCGCGGAGCTCGGGAAGGCTACGGCGG
>SKZA01000308.1 GCA_007127595.1 Kiritimatiellia bacterium | reverse complement strand
TGGACGAGACCCGCAGGAGGCCATGCGCGTTAACTTCAGGGCATGATCGTCAAAACGCCCCCCACGGCCTTGGGCCGTGGGAGCGGAAAGGATGAGAATCGTCGGATCTTTCGTTCTGGCCGGAGCCTGAACAGGAGCGAATGAAGGCGTGAACGTCCCAGATTCGCTCTACAAGAGTTTGGTGTCAGGCCCGGGGGGGGCTGTCGAGCCCGTATCAATTTCCCCAAATTCGCTCGATCATTCGTTCGGCCAGAAGATCGGCCCCGCGACGGTTGAAGTGAATGCCGTCACCGGAACGGATATCGAGCGGCATGCCGTTGGCCTGGATGATATATGGACTGTACGTGCCGGGCTCTCTGCTGAGCAGGCTGCGCGTTTCCTGGTAGGTGGCTTCCGGGCGCTGGTCGCATTCCGCGCGGACGAGTCGATTGATCAGGGTCACATCCTGCTGCAGTCGCGCGTCGCGCATATCGGGGAGTTCGAGCCAGTGGATGCGTTGCGCGCCCCCGCGCAGCATGATGTCCATGGCCTCGCCCGCGCGCCGCGCATATTCCCGCTCCCATTCCGATGAGCCGGGACGGACCACCTGTCCGTTGGTCCGCATCGCTTGGTTGTCATTGGCGCCGATCATGATCAACACGGTGTCCGGCCGATGCGCGGCCACCTCGGTGCGGATCTTCTCGTGCCAGTCGTAGAGATCGAGTCGCGCCAATCCGGTTCCGATATGCGTGTGTGATGACACCTCCACGCCATCGCGCCGGGCGAGTTGTCGTTCGAGCGATCGTGCGACAGCCTGCATGATGGAATCGCCGACGATAAGCACGCGGGTCGGTTGCTGCGCTGTCGTTTCAGTTACGGATAGGAACAACGCGGCGCAGCAGATGGTGAAAATTGCTCGCAAGGATAAGTGCCATGTCATAGGTCTTAATCTCCACATGGGTGAAATACCATGAACATACCAGTATCACATACTTGCGTCCAGCCGGGAAAGAAAATGCAGGGGTTCCAGCAGCGCGTATTGACATAGCTGCGCAAATCATTGGCACAAAAATGACGAAGTACCTAAATACCCAAGCACGAAAGAAGCCCGAAACCCGAATGCCGAAAGAGACCTGCTACGGTGGCTGGCGCAATATGCTAGTGTAGTGTCCCGGATATAACCTCCATATCTATTCGTTGTTCAGGGACGACACGGAGGTCGTCCCTCCAAAACTCTGCCTTTGTTTTCTGGAGGGACGGGCTCCGTCCCGTCCGATATTCAGGATGAACGGCGGCCACGTTATACAAGGAACTTCCGGGAAACGACACTAGAACCTATCCCAAAACCCGGCTCGGCGGGAGCCTCGCCCTCCACTTGTCCCGCAATTTCCTTGAAATTCTTCTGGAGGGCGACGCTCCGCGGAGCCGTCTTCAGGTTTTGGGATAGGTTCTAGTTGGTCGCTTCGTTCGCGTCGGTTCGCGCGAGTCGTTCGGGCAACGTTTCCATCCATTTCCGGGGCGCGCTGAAATGAGTCGCGCGGCTTACGGCGGCGACGGGCCGGGCGGCGGCGACGCAGACGTCGCGCCACGCGCCATAGGGCATCAATTCCGCCTGGTCCAGCATATGTTCCCCGTTGAACAAGGCGCCCAACAGATAGAAGACGAGCAAAGCTTTGGTGACAGAGGAAGGGGACACGCCCCGCCGCGCTTCCGCCCGCTCTTCGCCGATATCTTGATGTACATCGCTCATTTTGTGTTCTCGTTAGAATTGGAAGTAAATGAAAGGCGCCACGCCCTTGGGGCCGAGCGCGAGAATGACAATCAAAACGGCGGCCGCGGCGGCGCCCTGCGCGACCGGATGCCATTGCATGAAGCGGTCCCATAGGCGACTTAATCGCGCGCCGTCCATGAACTGACTGAACCAGCCCACGACCAGCGCCAGCAGGACGGCGCCGGTTATCATTTCCGGGGCGCGCCAAGCCGTTCCGATTTGGCGCAACATGTCGGCGGCGTCCGCAAAGGTTTCCGAACGGAAGAAGATCCAGGTGAAGCACACGAGATGGAACACCCAGATCATGCGCAGCAGGCGGCCGGGCGCCCACGGCGACGCCGAGCGCGGTGTGCGTTCCTTGCCGCGTCGCAGCGCCACCATGCGTTCGAGCATGAGATAGAGGCCGTGCATGAGGCCCCAGACGATAAACGTCCAGGCCGCCCCGTGCCAGAGTCCGCCGAGCAGGAAGGTGATAAACAGGTTCCGATAGGTGCGCGCGGACGAATGCTTGGATCCGCCCAGCGGGATGTAGAGGTAATCGCGCAACCAGGTGGAAAGAGAAATGTGCCAGCGGCGCCAGAAATCCTGAATGGACACGGCGAAGTAGGGCGCATTGAAATTGAGCGGGAAACGGAAACCCATCAGGAGGGCGATGCCGATGGCGATATCGGAATAGGCGGAGAAGTCACAGTAGATTTGTATGGCGTACGCGTAAACGGCAAAGAGATTGTCTAACGCGCCATAAGCCGCGGGATGGGCGAACACCGGATCGACGATTTCTTGCGCGAGATAATTGGCAACGACGATCTTCTTGAAGAGTCCGCACAGGATCAGCGCCGCCGCCCTTCCGACGTCGATACGGCTTACGTGGAAGATCCGTTCCAACTGAGGCAGGAACACTTTTGCGCGAACGATCGGTCCGGCCACCAGTTGTGGGAAGAAGGCGAGATACACCGCGAAATCGAGCAGCGAGCGGGTGGGCTCCAGTATCCTGCGATAGATGTCGATCACGTAACTCATGGCCTGGAAGGTAAAGAAAGAGATGCCGACGGGCAGAATAATGTCCAGCAGGGGAAGGGAGGGCGTATACCCCACGTGCGAAAAGGCGGTGTACACCTGGATGGTAAAGAAGCCGTAGTATTTGAAGAAGCCCAGCGTGCCCAAATTAAAGATCAACGCGACCACCAGAAAGAGTCGGCGAAGCCGCTGGTCTTCCAATCGATGAATCCTGCGGGCGGTGGCGTGGTTGACGACGGAGGAAAGCATGAGGAGACCGACGAAACGCCAATCCCACCAGGCATAGAAGAAGTAGCTGGCGGCCAGGATGAAGAGTTTCCACGCCGAGGGATGCGATAAGAGGACACGGTGCCCGCCGTAGACGATCAGGAAGAATATCGCGAACGAGATGGTCGGAAAGAGCATGCCCGTGCGTCCTGCCGTCAGAAGCGGTACTTGATGCCCGCGTTCATGTGCCACTCACGGTAATCGGGCAGGCGGTTATGGGAGACTTCGCCGGTGACCTCCCAATGCCCGCCCAGTCGAATCCGTGTGGAGGCCAGCAGGCCAAGGATCGGTTCCCACCCTTCCGACGGTTCTTCGCCGGGGTCGAACTGAAGGCGACGCGCACGCTCGACGGATTCCGCAAAGGCGGCCTTGGCTTCCGGACGCACGCTTTGTCGCCCGACGCCGACGCGGGCGCCGATGTTGTAGTAGACGCGCATGTAATTCTTCCGCAACAAGGCCTCCACATAATAGCGGTGCAGGCGGTAGGGGGTCCAATAATCAAAGCGTTCCTCGTCGGAGGTGGCGTATCCGTATCTCAAACCGAGATAGAGGCCGGGGCGTTCCCAGACCAGCCACTGACTGGCGAGGGTGAGATGCCGTCGATCGTTCCCGTCGGAGAAATCGAAGTACATGCCGCTGATCCAGATATCCCACCAGTCCCTGAGATTCACGATGCCGTGTCCGGCGATCATGTCATACTTTACCTTGTCCTGCACGGAACGGGCCGATTCCACGGCGTCGTGTTCGTAACGCGCGTACACGTCCAGCAGCAGGAAGGGACGGAAGAAGCCCTCGATGGCGTAGGTGAATAAATCCCAATCCGCGTCGCCCGAGAACTGGCGCTGAACGGCTTCGGCGGATAACAGCGTACGGTCGCTGACGACATAGGAACCGCGCAAGCCGAGATGTGTCTCGTCCACTTTGAGTTTCATGCGCGGAGGAATAATTCCGTCGACGGCCGGTT
>SKZA01000261.1 GCA_007127595.1 Kiritimatiellia bacterium | reverse complement strand
CTAATGAGCGCTCAGCAGATAGCGGCAGCCTGAACCATCAAGGCGTTGAGGCTAATCATCAATATAGCAAGAGCTTTGCCTGCGAAAAGGCACTAGCCAATCTTTTTCAGCGCTCAGTGCACCCCAAGCTCAATTATTTCTCTCTGCTTCGTCCCCTATCAGATTTAGCCATTGCCCGTTTATTTGCTGAACTCACGCCCTACCATCAGGCCTTCACTAGCTGTAACCGCTCTTGGCGTGAAGGAGGGGAGTTTTCCTGGGAGAAACGGTGGTGCTGTCGGTGTGATAAATGCCGCTTTACCTTTCTTGCCCTGGCTCCTTTTCTATCAAAGGAGAAACTAGTCAACATCTTTGGCAAAAATCTGCTTGACGACACAGAGCAGGCTAAGGGGTTTGATGCCCTTTGTGGCCTTGGCCATCATAAGCCCTTTGAGTGCGTAGGCGAAGTGGAAGAGGCACAGGCCGCCGTGCAGCGGCTGCATGAGATGCTTCACAGGCGACAAGCGAATCGGGAGCAGTGGATTGAGCGCATGGTCGAACACCTGATCCGGAGCGCCGAGCGTGACCCGGGCGCGCGGCCCCGCATGCGCCGGAACGTGTCGGACTGACCCGCACATTGCATGAAGCGGCAGATAACGCAAAGACCGCGAAGTCCGCAGAGAATTACTATTTTGGAGACATTCCAAAATCAGAATGTCTTGTCTTCTTCTGGAGGGCGACGCTCCCGCGGAGCCGTGTTCAGGTTTAGGAATGTAGGTACTACTCTAGACGCGCGGCGTCGCTCCAGAGCTCTTCCAGCGCATAATAGGCGCGCGTTTCAGCGGAGAAGATATGGACCACCACATCCACATAATCCAACGCGATCCATTGGCTTTCCGGTGTGCCGGACTTGCGATAGCAGTGCACGCCGCTCTTCTTCAGTGACACCTGCACCTCTTCGGAAAGCGCCTTGATGTGGGGGGCACTCGTTCCGGAGACCATCAGAAAAAAGTCGGTCACCGTGGACAGGTCCCTGACATCCAGCGTTACGACATCCTGCCCCTTCTTGTCTTCCAGCGCGGAGCGCAGCAGTCTGGCTAGCTCGATCGGTTCGATTACAGATTCTCCTCGGTCACATACAATTCGTGTTCGGCGATGTAGGTTTCGACATCGCGAGGCACAAGATAGCGGATGGACCGTTTCTCCGCTACTCTCTTTCGTATTTCGGATGAAGAAATATCAATGAGATGGCCGTCAAACACATCTCGCATCAACCGTTCCGGCCATGGCTCCGGCAAGCGCAGGCGTTGCGCCAGGGTTTCGCGATCCGGCATGCCCGGACGGCGCATGGTAATGAAACGACACATGTTGAGCAGGTCATCAATATGCCGCCAGGTATGCAACTCCGGAAGGGTGTCGGCGCCGATGATGAAATGCCATTCCACGCCGGGTTCCTGTTTCCGGAGGGCGGCGACGGTGTCCATGGCATACGAAATGCCGTCGCGGTCCAATTCGATGCGAGACACCTCGAAGGCCGGTTCTCCCACCGTCGCACATTTCAGCATAGCCAGCCGTCGATCGGCGGGTGCGAGCCGTCCGGCGGGTTTATGCGCGGGTCGCGCGCAGGGAATGAAAACAACGCGCGCAAGGGCATGCGCTTCCATCGCATCGCGGGCCAGAATCAGATGCCCGATATGCACGGGATTGAAGGTCCCTCCCAGAATGCCGACTTTCTCCTTGTCCGCAGCCTCAGTCATCGATTCTCGCTTGCACCCATTGAACACGTAGTCTATCGTGCCAGCCATAGTTTTCCAACCCCTAACGCAATCTTAAGGAGAAAACATGTCGGAAATCATTGATATTGTCGGGCGCGAAATCATCGATTCGCGGGGCAACCCCACCGTAGAGGTGGAAGTGGCCTTGCTGAGCGGCGTGGTGGGCCGGGCGGCCGTGCCCTCGGGCGCTTCCACGGGCGAGAATGAAGCGCTTGAATTGCGCGATGGCACCAAGAACCGGTACTTGGGCAAAGGCGTTCAGAAGGCGGTCAAAAACATCAACACGGTCATCGCCAACGCGCTGGACGGCTATGATTCGCTCGATCAGACGCTGATCGATGAGACGATGCTCAAGCTCGACGGGACGGAAAACAAGAGCAAGCTCGGAGCAAACGCCATGCTGGGTGTTTCGATGGCCGTGGCGCATGCGGCGGCGGCGTATTTGGAATTGCCGCTGTTCCGCTATATCGGCGGGGCGAACGCCAAGTGCCTGCCCGTTCCGATGATGAATATTCTGAACGGTGGCGCCCACTCCGATGCCCCGGTGGATATCCAGGAATTCATGATTATGCCGAAAGGCGCGAAAAGTTTCTCGGACGGATTGCGTATGGGCGCTGAAGTCTTTCATTCGCTGAAGGGCGTCCTGAAGAAAATGAACCTCAATACGGCGGTCGGGGACGAAGGCGGTTTTGCGCCGGAGCTGAAAAGCAATCAACAGGCGCTTGACGTCATCATGACGGCCATCGAGAAGGCGGGCTACAAACCTGGCAAGGATATCTTCATCGCGCTCGACGCGGCCGCCAGCGAGTTCTACGACAAACAGAAGAAGAAGTACGTCTTTAAGAAGAGCGACAACTCCAAACGCAGCGCCGATGAAATGGTCGCATACTACGCCGACTGGATTAAGAAATACCCGATCATCAGCATCGAGGACGGTTGCGACGAAGGAGACTGGAAAGGCTGGAAGAAGTTGACCGAAGCTATCGGCGACAAGTGCCAACTAGTGGGCGACGACCTGTTCGTGACGAACACCAAGTTCCTGAAGAAAGGAATTGATATGGGCGTCGCGAACTCGATTCTCGTCAAGGTCAACCAGATCGGCACATTGACGGAAACGCTCGACGCCATTGAAATGGCCAAGCGCGCCGGCTACACGGCGGTCATCAGTCATCGCTCCGGCGAGACGGAGGACACGACGATTGCCGATATTGCCGTTGCCACAAACGCCGGCCAGATCAAGACGGGTTCCATGAGCCGCACCGATCGTGTCGCCAAGTACAATCAATTGCTGCGTATTGAAGAGATGCTCGGGGACACGGCCATCTATGGCAGCACCATGTATGGCAGCAAGATTTAAGCGGACAACACAGCATGCCTCCTCGTAGCTCCCGAATCTGTCGGGAGCAGGCTCGCCTCGTTTTCCTTATGCGCCGGACGGATTCCGGCGCGACTTAACTCATTCCGGGGCATGACCTTCAAATGACTGGAGAATACGCGCTGGGCTGGAGGGAGATGCCCCCACCGAGCCGGGTCGGCTACCGATTTCTGTTTCGGTTGATTGACGCGACGCGGCCGACCTGTTGGGGCCGTCCTTGACACATCCAGCCGGGTAGCTCACGTTATTCGGTGGTATGCGGCCTTTGATCATATGAATTGGGTTGCCATATATCGGTTTGCGTGGATTGCCCTCGGCGTGCTTGTTCTCGTGGGGATGGGTTTCATGTTCGTTCCGTTGATCCAGCAGGATCGTGAGTATCAGCGACGGGAAAGCGCCCTGCGCGAAGAAATCCGTCACGACGAGGAACAGATTCGCGAACTACAGATCATGCAGGAACGGTTTCAGTCCGACCCCGCGTTTGTGGAGCGTATCGCGCACGATATCGGGCTGGCGAAGCCCAACGAGACCATTTTCCGATTCATTGACGAGGAACCCGGCGCAGAACCTTCGCGTCCATGAAGATTGATGCGGACAAGGAATTCGGCTCGCGCGAATGTCCGGGCTGCGCCATGGACGTGCCGGAAAACAACAATCGCTGTCCCATTTGCGGTTACGAATTTCCGAACCCCACGCCGCGCCAGAAGCACATGAAACTATGGGGCGCGCTGATCATGCTGGCCATCTTTCTGATCGTGATTCTGCGCCTGCTGTAGGGAGGCGGCAACAGGGTAGACCCCTGAATGCCTGGAACTTACTGCCGATCAATGACGAATGACGAAATACCCAAGCTCGAATGAAAACCGAAGCACTAAACCCGAATCCATCCCACAGGGGTGGCGGCCACCTGCTGACCTCATACTCGCAACTCGTTGCGCGGAAACGTGCTACGGCTGCCATCACGGCAGCGACCTTTCGCCATTAGGACTTCGGAATTCTTTCGTGCTTAGGTAATTGGGTATTTCGTCATTTTGATACCAATGATTATCGCAGCTGCTTGAATACGCGCTGACACGAAACCTGTCATGGCTAAGAATAGTTGAACCTGCGTCCGGCTGCTGGTATAGGTACGGAATCAAGCACACTGTGCGCCTGTAGCTCAACTGGACAGAGCGCTGCCCTCCGGAGGCAGAGGTTGTGGGTTCGAACCCCGCCAGGCGTACCAGCCTTAGAGTACCCCCCTGCATTCCGCCGGAGGGAGATGAAGGAATAGGCCGGAAGTAGCAGGGCCACCAACCAGCAGAGCGGAACGAGACGTGTCCCCCTGCCCCCTACGAAGCGAGACCCTTATTGAGGGCTTTCAGGTCACGCTGTGTAAGATGAATGTGTCATTCGCCTGAACGGAGACTCGGCGAGATCAACGTCTTTCTTTGTGCGAGAACACGTTTCTTGTTGCTTCCGTCAGAAAATATAGGCACTTTATCTGACGTAATGGCTAGACCCAAGACCCACAACAGCACAGCGGACCGGATCCGAAAGCGAGTGCAGAAAGCCAAACCGAGTACGGTATTCCATGCCGGGCAGTTCCTTGACGTGGATACACGCACGGCGGTTGATAAAGCATTGTCCCGACTGGTTGCGTCAGGATATCTGAAGCGTTTAGCCCGAGGGCTGTATTATGAGCCCAAGACACACCCCGTTCTGGGAGAAGTTCTGCCGCCCGTGGAATCCGTGGCGAAAGCGCTTGCTGACCGGGATCATGTGAAACTTCAACCGTTCGGCGGTTATGCTGCCAACCTTCTCCGCCTGTCTGACCAAGTTCCTGCCCGCGTGGTTTTCCTGACGGACGGTAAATCTCGCAAGATCAACTATGGGAACCAGTCCATTGAACTGCGGCAGGCTTCACCACGTATGATGGCCGCCGCAGGCCGGATGACGGGACTGGTCATCGCGGGACTCCGCTATATCGGTAAGGACAATATAACCCCCGAACGGGTTGCGCACCTGCGCCAACTACTCTCGCCCGAGGACCGCCGCCAGTTGCTAAAAGATATCACCCTCGCGCCGGCCTGGATGCACCCCTACTTCAGGGCCATTGCTCGGGAAGATGACGGCCAATGAAATCCTTTGCTACGCTTCCATCCGAAGAACGTGCACTGTACTGGCGGGATTATTCCAACCGCACCGGTGTGCCGGAGTTCATCGTCGAAAAGGACTTCTGGGTGTGCTGGCTACTCGGCCAAATCTTCGCCACGCCCCAGCTCGGAGCAGTGTGTGTTTTTAAGGGCGGCACGTCGCTGTCCAAGGTTTTCGGGGCCATCAACCGTTTCTCTGAGGACATCGATCTTGGCCTCACACCCGCCTCCCTCGGCTGGGACGAAACCGACTTGGACGAGGCCCCTTCCAACTCGCAGCGCCAGAAGCGCAACAAGCAACTCCAAGCCGATTGCGCAACTGCAGTCAAAGCGCGCTTTATGCCGGAGTTGGAGGCCATAATCGTGTCCACGCTTGGAGCATGTCCTGCGGCGGATTGCTGGTTGACGTTTGAACTCGACGCGCTCTCTCAAGCACCCGTGATTCTCTTTCCATACCCAAGAGCGGTTGCGCCCGGCTCGTACATTTCTCCTCTTGTCAAAATGGAGTTTGGATCGCTAACCGACCAGCGTCCCACCGGCACCCACACGATCACCTCCTTTGTTGCCGAGCTGGCACACGACGCGTTCGACGATTTCCATGCTGAAGTCGTGGCTCTGGAAATCGAACGGACCTTCTGGGAGAAGGCCACCATCCTGCATGCTGAATATCACCGTCCTGCCGGGCAGCCGCTCCGCGATCGCTTTGCCCGCCATTACGCCGACTTCGCTGCCCTCTGGAAACACCCCAACGGTCGCGCCGCTGCCAGTGCCCTCGACCTGCTGGAACGCGTCCGAATTCATAAGAGCCGTTTCTTTACGTCAAACTGGGCCCACTACGAGACTGCCGTTCCAGGCACGTTGCGCCTCGCACCGCCCACCAACCGTCTCTCCGAACTCCGCCGCGACTACGCGGCAATGGCCCCCATGTTCTTCACACCGCCGCCGGACTTTGGTACGGTTCTCGACACGCTGCGGGAGGCGGAGGATACGATTTAATAAGGGGGCAACCGCCGCAGGAACCCGGCAAGAAGCGAACAAAGTACATGATTGATGACTTGCACGTCAGCGTCGTGGCCGAACGCGTTCAGGCACGGGCGGATAGGCGAAGAAGTTGAAGTGCTGTAACCAAGTGAAGCGCCTTCATGGGCTCGAAACCTAGTTGCGGTCGGCACTGTGATCTATTCCCCCGTCAAAGGCCAACGCGTTACGAAACCTCCGCCTCATCTGGAATCTGCTCCAGAATGACTTTGTCCGCGCCATAGACTCCACTTTCACATGCTTTACGCCATGCTGTGCGGAGATGCGATCGCGCATAAATCAGACGGCGAGCGCCCTTGCGAGCGGAATGTCAGCCCCCCTACCCGTTCTTGCGCTCGAATTCCTTCATAAACGCGACGAGGGCGTCCACACCCTCCTCCGGCATGGCATTATAGATCGAGGCGCGGATACCGCCGACGGAACGATGCCCTTTCAAGCCGGACATGCGTTCTTTCGTCGCTTCTTTGACGAAGGCCGCTTCCAATTCTTCGGTCGGTAACCGGAACGTTACGTTCATGGTCGAGCGATGCTCCGGAATAGCGGTCCCGCGATAAAACTCACCGGCGTCGATCACGTCGTACAGCTTCTTCGCTTTACGTTCGTTCAGCTCCGCCATGGCGGTCAGTCCGCCCTTTTCTTTCAACCAGCGCGTGACCAGCATGAGGACATAAATTGGGAAACAGGGCGGTGTGTTATAGAGCGAGTTCTCCGCGATATGTGTCTTATACCGATAGAACAGCGGGACCTTGTCCGACACGCGTTCTGCCAAATCCTTGCGGATGATGACCAGTGTCACCCCGGCGGGCCCCAGGTTTTTCTGCGCGCCCGCATAAATCAAACCGAACTTGGATACATCCAACGGCCGCGACAGGATATCGGACGACATATCCGCCACGAGCGGACTTTCGGTTGCCGGGAATTCCTTCCATTGCGCGCCGGAAATGGTCTCGTTGGACGTGATATGCACGTACGCGGCGTTCTTCGTGTACTGCAATTCGTCCAGCCGCGGCACACGCGTCGGAATTTCCTTTCCGCAATCGGCGATGACGTTCACGGCCCCGATCACCCGCGCCTCCTTAATCGCCTTGGCCGCCCATGCGCCGGAATCGGTATAATCGGCCACCTGACCCTCGCCCAATAAATTTAGCGGCGCCATGGCAAACTGTCCGCTCGCACCGCCGGTCAGAAAGAGCACGGCATAATCGTCCTCGATCCCGAGCAGTTCGCGCATATTGGATAGCGCTTCGTTGTGGACGGCGTCATAGGCCTTGCTCCGATGGCTATCCTCCATGATGGACAGGCCCCGCCCCTGATGATCGAGCAACTCGTCGCGCGCTTCCTGTAACACTTCGACAGGGAGGGTCGACGGGCCCGCGCTGAAATTGAAGATTCTGTTCATGCAAACAACTCCTTGAGAATCGTGAGCGGGGAGTCTTACCATTCCGCTCACGTCTCTGCAACGGGTAATCGGGAGGAACCTGTATTGCCGATTCCCTCGGGCTGGGCACGTCCTAATACACCGCGACGGACAGGGCGAGGAGCACGACGCCCAATACCAACAAGCTTCCGAAGGCGACAACTCGCCGCGCGCCTCGATAGCACCATTCAACCGTGTAGCGGAAACGGTACGGACTCAGAACAAGGATCATGGCCCATACGATGACAAAATAGACGAAGGTCGTCAGCACGAGGCGCCAAGCCGATTCATGCCAACGCGCCGCGTTCAGCGCGGGGTTGGCCGCCAATAAGAGCAGTCCCCCAAGCATACGCGGGGCGAGCAATTCTTCCATGTAATAGAGGACGGCAAAGAACGTTACCGGCGCCAGAATAAAGAGAAACGGCTTGACCCACTCGAAACGGCCAAGCGGCGCATGGTACACCATCAGCGTCACCCAGATGACGTTCACCAGCAGCAGCACGACGGCCGAGGGCCGATGACGGGGAAACGTGTCCAACAGGCGCCGCACGGGCGCCGGGCGGAATACGCCCCCGCCCCCTACGGCGGTCAAGAGCGTCCCCGCAACCAAACCGGCCATTTGCAAAGAAATCATGTTGTGTACCTGTGTCAACGGATCAAGGGGGCACACTCTACTCGCACGGTCCCGCTTTGGAAAGAATTACCTTGGAATTATGATTGTGCTTCACGCGATTTGTACTATAGTGCCCCTGCTAGCCGAAAGAAGTGGACTGCGGTAAGTAGAAGTAGAATGACCGGCGCCGCCAATGGCGTCCGTGTCGCAATGCCCGAACGAATCAGGCGCTTAGTCGTGGCCTTCAGAGAGCAGTAGAAAGAGAAAGAGAAGATGGGTACGAAGTTGTATGTAGGCAATCTGTCCTACCAAACCACGGAAGACGATCTCCGCAGTCACTTTGAACAAGCCGGAACAGTGCGCAGTTGCGACCTGATCCTGGACAAGTTCACGAGTAAGTCGCGCGGTTTTGCTTTCGTGGAAATGGGTTCCCCGGAAGAAGCCGACCAGGCGACGAACACGTTGAACGGTCAGGAACTGGACGGTCGCACCTTGGTGGTCAATGAAGCGCGTCCGCGCGAAGAACGCGGCCCCCGTGGCGGGGGCGGCGGTTACGGCGGCGGTGGCGGTGGCTACGGCGGTGGCGGCGGTTACGGTGGTGGTGGCGGCGGTGGCGGATCGCGATCCGGCAAAGGAAGCCGTCGCGGAATCCGCAACGAAAAGCGCGGCGGCTGGTAAGCCGACTGCACGAACGGATGCTGTCCGTCCGTTATGAATACGTGAAGAGGGCCGGAGTCATCCGGCCCTCTTCTTTTTATTGACGCGTGAAGGTCAACCCCGCCCACTCGCCGTCACCATCCCGGACCACTTCCCGTGCGCCGAGCTGACGAAACCGATCGGCGACAGCGTCCACTTCCTGTTCACGCACCCCGCTTACGACCAGATAGCGATTCGCAGCAGCCCATAACGTGCCGGCGGCCTCCATGAGTAGCGATGCGTAGATATTCGCACAGACCAGATCAACGTCCTGCGAAGATGTCAGTGTCCCATCCGCAAGATCGGCTTCGCCCCAATCCGCTTGTTCCGCGACGTCGTTGAGCGCAGCGTTCTCCGCCGCCTGCACCAGACATACGGGATCGTTGTCGGTCCCCCAAACCCTGTCCATTCCCAACAAGGCCCCGGCGACGGCGAGGATTCCGCTGCCGCAGCCGACGTCCCACATGGTGCGACATGAACCGACAGGCGGCGCCATCCGCTCGATTTGCTCAAGACAAAACCGTGTAGTGAAATGTTCGCCCGTCCCGAAACTCAAACCGGGTACGATCCTCAAACAGATTTGCTCGTCTTCAACCGCTGACTCGTCCCATGCCGGCGTAATCCAGAGGCGACGCCCCACCTTATGCGGCTTGAAATGGAGCTTCCAGAAATCCTGCCAGTCGCGACTGTCACAACGACGCACCGCAACGGCCGCGACCGGCACCCGCGCCTTCAGATGTTGTTCGGCGGCTTGAACGTCCTCATGCGCCTCGAAGTATATTTCGAGCCATACGTGCGACGCGCCGGGACGCTCCAACTGCACGGGCTCCTTCCCCAGCAGTTCCCGCACCGTATCGGCCGCCTCATCGGCCGCCGCGATTTCCACCGCGAGCGTCAAGACCCGCCAATACGGCATGGGGCCGCCTTGGCTCATTCGTCCCTTTCGAAGATCGTCCACAATTCCCGGGGGATGCTATCGATCCGCCAATGTGGGTCGCTCAACGTGCCTTCCAGCCGGAACTGCAGCAGGCGCGAAACGGGATAGGTAAAGAATCGCACCGCGTCCACGAGAAACCCGCGTCGCAAGGGTCGCACCTGCACCTTGAAATCGAGTTCGTCATCGAGTAAATAGCGGCCTTCGCCCCAGAGGCTTAACAAGCCGCCTTCGATGCGAATTTCTTCAGAGGCGATGTAGCGATCCCTGATTTCGAAGTCGGCGCGGGCATCTGTTTGGACGGCGAAACCGAGCCGCGGATAGATACGTCCCAGCAATTGGGACAGTCCGCCCAACAGCGGGATTTGAAACACCTGCCCCTCCCGTATACGCACACGTCCGTGGCCGTCCAGAGAGGCCCGCCAATCATCCTCCGCCAAACCGGTCAGCTCGATGCGCGCGGACAGGCTCCCTTCCTGGAGGTCCTCTTCCGTATGACGCACCTCGCGCAGGAGGGACGCGAAGACGACATCCGACACACGCGCATGAACGGTATAGCGCACAGGCTCGGCGCCGATACCCTCCAGCACCACGTCGCCCGAAAGTTTCCCGCCGTAGACCTCCATGGAGAGGTTCGTCATCGTGATGCGATCGGCCTGAGCAATCCACTCCATCTCGCAAGAATCCGCCTGGATCCAACGCCAGCCGACTTGTTCAGCGCGACCCACCGCAATGTAATCGGTCTGTTCATGGGCTCCGTAATCCATGCGACCGCTCACGTGTACTTCCACGGGCCCCTCAAACCGGAAGACGCGCAGAATGCGCTCCACCGTGCCGCCACCCACACGGGCCAACGCCTTCGGATCCACACTGCTTTCGATCTCCAAATCCGTCATCCGTGTGTTGAAATTCTGTTCGTACCAACCCGTCAATTCGCCTTCGTCGCGCTTGACGTACAAAGGGTCAAGCCGCATTACGCGGTTGGTCACGTGAAAGGTGGATTCGAACGTCCGGATGCGCGAGCCGCGATACAGGAAGTCCTGCCCCGTCATATCGCCGGTAAAATGGAACGAGGGGTTAGGCGCCACCGCCCCAGAGAACACCACATCAATCGTAGGCAGGGCCTCGTCAAACGTTAAGGATTCGATAATCTGTGCGGCATTGGACGAGTAACCGGCTACCGGCAGTACGGCATGCGGATTCAACGACGCCTTCAATTCCCCGTAATACGTGTTCTCGTCCAAGTCATACGCAATGCGACCGGCGGCGGGGCCTTCGGCCTCGTCGCGTCCGACCCGCGCATCAATGCCGCTGACTTCCAGCCGGGAACCGTTTCTATGCACCTGTGCGCGAATCGATTCTATCCAGACCCCATGCGCCTCCACTTCCTGCGCCTTTATCCACCCATCCAAGTCCCGCCCGAATTCCGCCACGGGCGACGGTCCCACGGTCAACTCCGCTTCGGTCGGCCCGAACGCGTGAATGCGCGCGCCCTCCATGTATCCGCGCAGCACGTCCGGCATAAGGTTGCGCCAATAGACCGGTAGCAGGTTGATGTACACCTTCGCCTCGGCCACTTGTTTCTCCATATCGAGCGCACCGCGCAATTCGAGGCGCCGGTCCCCGTGATAGACTTTGCACAATGGAACCCGGAGATGTTGTCCGGCCAATTGCGCCTCCATTTCCCAGCCGTCGAAATGCAGTCCACGAAATCGCGTGCCTTCGCCCTGCATCGACAGCGTCATCTCATTCCTGTCCGGGTTCACCTGATCGACCAAGAACGCAAAATCCAGCCGAGGCGGCGCCTTGAAATCCATACCGTCCAACTCTTCCACCCATTGCGGCAACCAGTCGGCGTGCTGATCCAGTGTTTCGCGAAGCAACTGCGGCGTCATCGGCGGGTCCGTGGGCTCGCGATCGGGATCACGATAGATACGGCCGTGACCTTCGATTTCGATGTCCTTGAATTTCGCCGTTATATCGCGGATATGCACGTCCGAGTCCGCGAGCCTGATGTCCGCACGAAAGCCCGTTAAACTGACCACGCGGACGTCCTCCAATTCCCGTAGCGGGCCCTCCAGACTTACGCGGAAAAGTCCATCACGCACACGTACGCGTTGCAGGCCATGACGACCGCGCAGCCATTCGCGCGGGTTGAATCCGAGAACGATTTCATGCGCTTCAATCGCCGGATGGCGATCGTCCTCATGAAGATAGAGGTGGCAATGCGTTGCAATGATGCCGTCCAATAGCGTGAATCGGATATGCCGGATGCGGACGTCATATCCCTGTTCCGCAAACGTCTCGCGTACCCGGTCCGTGACATGATTTGGGAAGCCCACGGTGGCGAGCCACATCAGCCCGACGCCCACAAGCACCAGCAGCATGGTGCACAGTAGGAGGCTCCAACGAAACCGTCGCCACCCGCGCGAGCGTCCCGATGCCTTTTTCTGTCCGCGTAAATTGAAGATACGATACCTGCGGTTGATTCGTTTAAGCGGTACACAAAGGCCCTCAGTCGCCCTCCGCATCATTCGTTTCCGGCACGGCAACCGGCGGGGGCGGCGGTTCATCAAAAAGGTCATCCAATAGCATCGCCGTGGTCTCTGCATCCAAAAGGAACACCACCTCCTGGCCAAGTGTACGGGCGTAGGCGCGACCGTCCGCCCGCACATCACCCAACATGATGACCCGGCGGATACCCGCCTCGCCTGTCAGGTCCAGCGACCAGACAGCGGCCGGGGCATCCAAGGCCCACGGGGACCAATGCTCGGGGGCATAGGCCACATACTCGTCCGCGCTCAACGAGGTCAAGACGGCCAATACAGTCGCAATCCGGTCCGCAGAAATGGTTTCACTATCCGTTGGAAGCACCGCCCATTGTCCCGCCGCGTCACGTTCGACGGCTTGTTCCATGCCTTCCCTTGAGAGACGAATCCGGCGCACATGCCTCGCGTCCAACTGAATAATGTTACGATGCCGATAGTAGAGCGCGTTCCATGAACTGACATCTCTTACCACGTCGGCGATTTCGTAGAGAAACGGTTCGTTGACCTTTTTGACAAGCAAGCGTCCGTCCGACGCCGGACGATCGCTGATCTTCACCGTTACGCCATCGTTTGCAGCCGACGAATCGTCGTCCGGCGGCACGATCCGCTTAAAGGTGATCTGAAAGGAGCCTTCCGAAAAGCCGTGAACTTCCAAGTCGTCGCCCGGCTCATCCAGAAACTGCGCAATACGCGCGCCTGTCCATGCATTCAACAGCGCCTGGATACGATCCGCATCCGCCGGCCATCGTCGCGGATGACGGATTTCCCACGCATCCGCCGTCGTACGCATCAGTAACAACGCTTGTTCTTCATGCTCGATACGCACCGCTTGGATATCCGGCTGCTTGACGGATAAGAGGGCCCGATCACGTAAATCGTTCGGGCGCACGCGGGCATCCGTCAGGGCGGTGGCAGGCACGGAAAAGACCGATTGCCCCTCACGGCGGCGCGCATAAATGTATTCGTCTTGCTGGTCCCGTACAGCGCCCAAAAGAATGGTCTGCCCCGCCTCCTGCCCTTCCGTCCAGACGGTCACCTGCGTCGCGTCATCGCCCAGACCATAGACGGTTGCATCGGCGATGGCGTCCGCCACGAAATCGGCAATCCGCCATTCATAGATCCGTTCGATTAATTGCCGGATGGCGCCGCGGTCGGCGCGCGCCGCGATCGGCTGTTGAAGGCGCCACGATCCATCATCCGCCTTGACCGCCTGCAGGAAACCGCCCGCCCGTCGAATCTCAAGGCGATAGGCCCGGCGAGGGTCACCGTGAAAGAGCACTCGATCGCGCAACGCCAGGACCGATTCCGGCATGATACGCAGGATATCCGAGGACACCGTGAGGATGTTTTCCCCTCCTTCTTTCATGACATAGACGCTATTCCCCACGGGCGATTCGCGTCCGATCAGGAGCACGCGCCGCTCTCTATCATCCTCCCATTCCACACGGGCGCGCGGACGTTCAAGGCCGAAGTCGCGCAATGTTAGATTCATTTCACGGCGATCGCGCTCGGTAATAACTTCGCCGATGGACAAGTTCGTCAGCGCGGTCAACAGACGGTCCATTTCGCCCGTATCGGCGCGCGCATTAACCGGATGAATCACGCGCCATACGCCGTCGACGATGCGACAGTCAATGCGCATCGTGCCCGTATCGAAGGCCAGTTGGGTCACTCGTTCGGGGTG
>SKZA01000349.1 GCA_007127595.1 Kiritimatiellia bacterium | reverse complement strand
CGGTCTTCGCAAGCGAAGCCCCTACGAGGAAAGGTAGAATATTTGATGAGCACGTATCTCATCGCCATGGGACTGATTCTGGCCGTCATGTCCGGGTGGCTGTTCGTGCAGCGATGCGCGCGTCGCTTCGCCGCGCGCCATCCGGAGTTCGGTCCGGCAAAGGAATGTCTCGGCTGCGGCCTCGCGTGCGCGTGTGAGGAGAACGAAACGACGGATTTCACGGATGACACGGATAAGATGGACGGGACGGAGCCCGTCCCTCCAGAAACGACAGCACACCATTTTGGAGGGACGACCTCCGTGTCGTCCGTGAGGGCGCACAAATGATGGTGGTTTTCGAGTGAAGCAACCAAAACGTAAGAGTTGAAACCGGATCAAGAACAGGAGAACCAACATGAAATTAACCGAATATGATATCAGCCATCCGTACGAGGCCACGGTGGTAAGTAACGAGCGAATCACACCCAATGATACCGACGAGGTCCGGCACGTGGTGCTGAGCATTCCGGATGCCACGTTCCATTATGTGGAGGGCCAAAGCATCGGCGTGCTGGCGCCACCATCGGGCGAGTTCGGCAACGAACATCACCTGCGTCTGTACTCCATTGCCAACGCGCGAACGGGCGAGAGCGGGGACCTCTCCGAAATCGCCATTTGCGTGCGACGCTGCTTCTACATCGACGACGTGAGCGGCGAACGCCATCCCGGCATCGCGTCCAATTATCTGTGCGACCGAAAACCCGGTGACAAGATCCAGATCACCGGCCCGTACGGCCGGCAATTCCAGGCCCCGAAAGACAACACCTGCAACCTGCTGATGATCGGCATCGGCACGGGTATTGCCCCCTTCCGCGCCTTCATCAAGCACATCTACGAAGATCGGAAGGAATGGAAAGGGAAGGTCCGCCTCTTCTACGGCGCGCGCACCGGCATGGATCTGCTCTACATGAACGACAAGAAGAACGATCTCAGCCTCTATTATGATAACGAGACCTTCAAAGCATTCGAGGCGCTGAGCAATCGGCCGCACTTTGATGAGCCGCCGGAACTGGAGAAGCGGCTCATGGATAATGCGCTGGAAGTATGGGAACTGATCAAGGACCCCAAGACCTACGTATACGTCTCCGGCTTATCCGACCTCGAACGCACGCTTGACCGGCTCATGATCGCGTTGGCCGGGTCAGAAGACGAATGGCAGAAGCTCAAAGACAAGCTCATCTCGGAACGGCGCTGGTCCACGTTGTTCTATGATTGAAGAACAGCCGCTGTGCTAACGCGCCTCGAATCGAGCGAGCCATGTGCTCAACCCGTCCGGCCATTCTGCGGCATCCATTTGTCGCAGATTCCCGTATAGCGCTTGCGCCTCCGCCATTCGTCCGCGCTCGTGGAGCGTGTTCGCGCGTAGCAACAGAAATTCCCACTGATCAGGATGCTGCTGTCTCCACTCCGCCGTCATTCGGTCGCCGGCCTCGTATGCCGCCTGCGCGACATCATGAGCGGACCAAGCGTCTGCGTCACTGTACCGGACGCTCCAGTAACGAGCCTGTCCCGCCACGATCACAATGCCCAGCATCAACGACGCGACAATGAGCCCCCGTGCAACACGATTGCGTTTGATCGGGGGCAGTAAGCGCAAATCAAGGGATAGATGGATCAACGTGTGCCCAGCCAAGGCGATGGTCACGCCGAGAATCCATGCCAGCAGCGGCCGCGTCAATAAAGACGGGCTGCGCACGGCATCCGTGACATGGAACCAGGCGGTGATCAAAAATGAGCCGATGACAACGGCCCCGGCCAAGAGGAACAGCCGGGTACGAATTTCCGCGGCATTCCTCGCGTGGAGACAAGGAAGTGCGCATATCAGCAGAAGGATAAAGGGCCAAAACAGCCACATGACGCGCAGCGGCTCCACGCCCATATACGAAGCGTTATCATGCAAGTGTATCACGCGAGCTCCCGACCTATGTTCGTGACCGTCTCATGAACCAGCGGGATCATAACGCCTCTTTGCAATTCTGCATAGAACCTATCCTGCCATATTGAAACCATACCCTGGTAGCTTATGGGAAGGTAGGGCGGCGTGGCTCACGCCGCCGCGGCGCTGACTACACCGGAGCGCGGGTGTGTCCCGCTTCGGGACCACCCGCAGCAATCTCGCGCCACCGACTGCCGGTGGTGCTGCGCACACAGCCGCGCTCCCGTTTAAATGACCGGCTCGTGCGCGCTTTTCCGTATTTGCAAATCTCCCCGATCTGCTATCGTGAGCGGCTTATGAAAGAGAAATACCCCTTTTCCGAAATCGAACCGAAATGGCAGGCGTACTGGGACGAACAGGGTCTGTTCAAGACCGACGTTTCATCCCCGCAGAATAAGTACTACTGCCTGATGATGTTCCCCTACCCCTCGGGCACATTACACGTCGGACACGGACGCAATTATATCATCGGCGACGCGGTTGCACGTTACAAGAAGATGCGCGGTCTCCGCGTCCTGACGCCCATGGGCTGGGACGCCTTCGGATTGCCTGCCGAGAATGCGGCGATCAAAACCGGCACGCATCCGCGCGAAAGTACGCTGAACAATATTGCCGTGATGAAACGGCAATTACGCGAATGGGGTTGCTGCTACGACTGGGATCGCGAAGTCACTTCCTGCCTGCCGGACTACTATAAGTGGACGCAATGGCTTTTCCTGAAACTCTACGAACGCGGTTTGGCGTACAAGAAGGAAGCGGCGGTCAATTGGGACCCTGTGGATCAGACCGTGCTGGCTAACGAACAGGTCTTGCCGGATGGAACCGCCGACCGTTCCGGCGCCAAGGTTGAGAAGAAGATGTTATCGCAATGGTTCTTCAAGATCACCGACTATGCGCAACGCCTGCTCGACGATTTGGCCACGCTTGACGGCTGGCCGGAACGCGTCAAGGCCATGCAGGAAAACTGGATCGGACGCAGCGAAGGCGCGCGGGTAAACTTTACGCTCGTCCCGCGCGAAGACGGCGTCGCTGACGCGTCGGATATCGTGCCCTGCTTCACAACGCGCGTGGACACGATCTATGGCTGCACCTACATGGTCCTCGCCCCTGAATATACCGGCATTGCGGACATGGTCAAAGGCTTGCCGGAAGAGCAGACGGTCATGGACTTTATGCAGCAGGCGGGTCGCTTGAGTTCCATCGAGCGGACCACGGAAGGCGATAAGAACGGCGTCTTCACGGGACGATACGTCATCAATCCCTACAACGACGAGAAGATCCCGTTATGGATCGGGGACTACGTACTGATGGAATACGGAACGGGGGCGGTGATGGCCGTGCCCGCACACGACACACGGGATTGGGCTTTTGCGAAGAAATATAAGCTGCCGATCCGCCTCTCAATTCAGAACCCGGAACAGACTCTCAACCTGGACGAGATGGAGGACGCCTACACCGATGACGGGATCGTCGTGGATTCGCCTCCCTTCTCCGGCATGCCGAATCGCGAGGCCATTCCGAAGATGGCGGCGCACGCAGAAGCAAAGGGATTCGGCGGTCCGGTCATCCAGTTTCGTTTACGCGACTGGCTGATCAGTCGCCAACGTTACTGGGGGGCGCCGATTCCCATCATCTATTGCGACGACTGCGGCATGGTGCCTGTGCCGGAGAGCGACTTACCCGTGCTGTTGCCCGAAGACGTGGAATTCAAGCCGTCGGGCGAATCTCCGCTGAAAAGCTGCGCCGCGTTCACCCAGGTCGACTGCCCGCAGTGCGGCAAGCCCGCACGCCGGGAAAGCGACACGATGGACACGTTCGTTGATTCGAGTTGGTACTTTTTCCGCTACCTTTCGGCGCGCGACGACCACAAGGCCATCGATACGGAACGGTGCGACAACTGGCTTCCGGTCGATCAATACATCGGGGGCATCGAACACGCGATCCTGCACCTCATGTATGCGCGCTTCTTCACCAAGGCCATTCATGACCTCGGACTGATTCACTTCGAAGAACCGTTCAAACAGCTTTTCACGCAGGGCATGAT
>SKZA01000092.1 GCA_007127595.1 Kiritimatiellia bacterium | reverse complement strand
TGCGAGACGTTTGCCGCGCACAAGGATCACTATAAGTCCGCGGACTACAACAAATATAAATCACCGCCACCGACCGCCAGATCGACCGGCTGGTGTACGAACTCTACGGCCTGACGGAGGAGGAAGTGGCGATTGTGGAAGGCGAGGAGCAATGATGATTGCCGAATGCCGATTGTCGAATGAACCGTGGCCGCATGTTCGGGCGCGTTGAACTGCGGTAAATTGGTTGATATAGGTGTTCCACCTACGTATAGTCGCGTTAAGGTGAACGTATGCTGAAATCGGTAGAGGCTACAGTTGAGACGAACGGAGAAGTGCGCTTGCGCGAACCCATCCGGGTTAAGTATCCGTGCCGCGCGATTGTGACCATCCTGGACGGACCCGACATTTCCGAAGCCGCATTGCTTAGCGAAACCAGCTTGGCACGCGACTGGAAACGCCCCGAGGAGGACGAGGCATGGTCGCACCTGCAATAGGCGCGGTTGTGCTGGTCCGATTTCCCTTTTCCGACTTATCCGCGAGCAAGTTGCGCCCGGCGGTGGTGCTGGCCGGAGACCAGCGGGATGATTGGGTGTTGTGCCAAATTACAAGTAACGCTTATTCAGACCCCCGCGCCGTAGAAATTGCCGAGGAGGATTTTGCCTCCGGCGGATTGGCAAGAGTGAGCTACGCACGTCCAGGCAAACTATTTTCAGCAAATACGTCGATCATGCAGCAGGTGGCCGGCAGCCTGACCGCAACAAAGCATGAAGCCGTAGTTAATGCCGTCATCGCCTTTTTGCGGCAATCCGGTCCAACTCATTGAGCGCATGTTGGACTTGAACAAGAAGAAGGCGGCGGAGAAGAATCCGAACATCCTCCAGCAACTCGAGACCCAAATCACCGCCACCGACCGCCAGATCGACCGGCTGGTGTGCGAACTCTACGGCCTGACCGAGGAGGAAGTGGCGATTGTGGAGGGGCGGGTGGTGAAGGGGAAAGATGGTGTGAGCAGCAAGCGGTTATATGTTTATTCATTCTTTGGATACCGAACCCGGAACTTGCGTTGGCGCGAATAAAGGATCGGGAGTAGTCGGGAGGGCACCATGTGCCGGAAGCCGATGTGAGGAGGCGCTATCCCCGCACCCTCAAGAACCTATTTCATTTGTATCGCCCACTGGTGGACGCATTGTATATTTTCGATAACTCTTCCCATGAACCCCGGTTGATTTTCAAGGACGAGGATGGCGAGCCGCTTGTTGTGAACAAGGATTTGTATGATAGTTTATTGCCGAGGTGAGATAATGAACAAGAAGTCGGAATCATTGTCGGAGTTGGCCACTGTCGCGTTACGCGCTGCGGTGGATAAGGTCATTGAAGACCATCGGCAACGCGGACGGCCTCTGGCGATTTGGCGTGATGGTAAAGTGGTCATGCTGCCGCCAGAGGAAGCCAAACTCTTGCGCGAAGAGCGCGCCAGTTATGGAGGGAAAGCACCATAATTGGCTCGTTCATGCCGCAAACGAATACGGGGAAGTCAAAACCTCGAAAGAAGCGCAGGCCTTTCACTTAAACGCCTGCTCGATCTTCACGTTCTTCGCGCTCTTCGCGGTTAAGTCTTCCGCTCACGCGCGCGGCAGGTCGCCACGGCCTTTGGTGGGCAGTTCGGTTTTGCCCATGAGATGCAGGTCCACGGCGCGGGCGGCTTCGCGCCCTTCCGAGATGGCCCAGACAATGAGCGATTGCCCGCGGCGACCGTCGCCGGCTGCGTAGACGTGCGGAACGTTGGTGGCGTAATCGTCGTTGGTCTTGATGTTGCCGCGATCGTCCAGTTCCACGCCGAGATGTTCAATCAGTCCGCCGGGTTCGGGGCCGGTAAAGCCGAGTGCCAACAAGACCAGATCCGCCGGCCACTCCTTCTCCGTGCCGGGCACTTCCTTGATCTTCGGACGCCCGCCGTTCGGATCGGGCGCGAACTCAATCTGCGTGGTCACCAGCTTCTTGACCTTCCCGTTCTCGCCGACGAATTTCTTCGTGTTGATGCTCCATTCGCGGTGCACGCCCTCATCATGTGAGGAACTGGTGCGTAGGCGCATGGGCCAGTACGGCCACGGCTGATTTTCCGGACGACCCTTCGGCGGTTTGGGCAACAACTCGAAATTGGTGACGGACAACGCGCCCTGCCGGTTCGATGTGCCGATACAGTCGCTGCCGGTATCGCCGCCGCCGATGACAATCACATGTTTCCCGTTCGCGTTCAGGACCTCGTTCTCTTCCACCGGCTCGCCGCCGACAATCCGGTTCTGTCGTGCGAGAAAGCGCATGGCCAATTCGATGCCTTCCAGATCGCGGCCTTCTACGGGCAGATCACGACCGGCCGTGGCGCCGATACACAGGACAATCGCGTCGTATTGTTTAAGCTCTTCGAAGTCTACGTTCTTGCCGAGATCGGCGCCGGTCTTGAATGTGATGCCTTCGGATTGCATGAGGTCGGTCCGACGGTCGATGACCCATTTCTCCATCTTAAAATCAGGAATACCGTAGCGGAGCAGCCCGCCGATCTTTTCGTCGCGCTCATAGACGGTCACAAAGTGACCGGCCCGGTTCAGTTGTTGTGCTGCGGCGAGGCCGGCGGGACCGGACCCGATTACGGCGATCTTCTTATCCGTACGCTTTTCCGGCCGGATGGGCAGAACCCAGCCCTCGTTGAATGCGCGTTCGATGATCTGTTTCTCGATCTCCTCGATCGTGACCGCCGGTTCATTGATCGAGAGCACGCAGGCTTCCTCGCACGGGGCAGGGCAGAGGCGTCCGGTAAATTCGGGGAAGTTGTTCGTCGCATGGAGCCGGTCAATGGCGTCTTTCCAGAGGTTGCGATACACGAGATCGTTCCAGTCGGGAATGATGTTGCCCAGCGGGCAACCGGCCGTGCACGTCGGTACGCCGCAATCCATGCAGCGTGCGGCTTGATTCCGAATCTTATCTTCCGGGAAAGGAAAATAGAATTCCTTGAAATCACGTGTACGTTCGTTCGGCGGCCGCTTCTTCGGCAGCTCGCGCGTGAACTCCTTGAATCCTGTTATCTTGCCCATTGTTCTAAGCCTTCCTAAACCCTTTCCTGCATCATCTGGGTCACCCCGAGCCTGTCGAGGGGTCTCGGTCTGTCACCAGCTACGGTTAGTTGGCGAGATTTCGAGATGCCTCGACTTCGCTCGGCATGACATCAAATCACCATTGCCGGTTCCTGCGCTTCGGCCTTTTCCCGTGCGAGACGTTCCAAGGCGCGCTTGTAGTCGATCGGCATGACTTTGACGAATTGCGTCAGTGTGTAGGACCAATCGTCCAGTATCCGTTTGGCCACGGCGCTGTCCGTATAGCGGATATGTTCCTCGATCATGTCGCGAAGTTCGGCGATGTCGTCGGTTTCAACGACCTTCTCCAACTCAACCATTTCCAGGTTGCACCGGGTAGAACCGAAATCCCCGACGGAATCGTAGATGTACGCGATCCCGCCGCTCATGCCCGCGGCAAAGTTCCGACCGGTATGGCCCAGCACGACCACCCGTCCGCCCGTCATGTATTCGCAGCCATGATCGCCGACCCCTTCGACAACGGCGCGTACCCCGCTGTTTCGGACACAAAAGCGTTCTCCCGCCTCGCCCCGGATACACGCTTCGCCGCTGGTAGCCCCGTAGAAGGCGACGTTCCCGATGATGATGTTCTTTTCCGGCACGAAATCGGCGGTCGCTTGAGGTTGAATGGTGAGCTTGGCGCCGGACAGGCCCTTGCCGAAGTAGTCATTGGCATCGCCGCGGATATGGAACGTCAGGCCCGGCGCGCCAAAGGCGGCGAAACTCTGTCCTGCAGACCCTTCGCAATGGAAGACGATGGTGTCTTCGGGCAGCCCCTTCGCGCCATATTTCTTGGAAATCCGGCTGCTCAACATGGTGCCGACCGTCCGGTTGATGTTCCGAATGCGGATCGGTTGTTCAACCTTTTCGCCGCTGTCGAGCGCGGGCTGCGCGAGTTTGATGAGCTCATTGTCC
>SKZA01000099.1 GCA_007127595.1 Kiritimatiellia bacterium | reverse complement strand
GATGATCAGTTCCTGGTACTCAATGTTGGGGTATTCGTGTTTGTGGATCTGTTGGGCGCAGCGAATAAACAGGCCGTCCGTCAATTTCATGATGTTGGCCTTGTGCAGGACCGATATTTTTTTGCGCTGCCGATGAGTGGCGTAGCGGAACGCCCATCGTGCAATACGCGTACACGCCTGTTCGGTGGCCACTTTCATGCTCATGACCACGCCGGGCGTGACTTCGTTTTCTACGCCGCTGTACAAGCCCTCGGTGTTTTCGCGAATGATGATGAGATCGACGTTCTCGAAGCGGGTTTTGACGCCGGGCAGGGTGCGCACCGGTCGAACGGCCGCGTACAGGTTCATCTTCTTGCGCAATTGCACATTAACCGATGAGAACCCTTTGCCGACCGGTGTGGTGCAGGGACCCTTGAGCGCGATGCCGTACTGCTGTATGGCTTCCAAGGTTTCCGGTGGCATGACCTCGGAGCCTTCGGCCAAGGCGGTCAGGCCGGCCTGGTGCGTAATCCAGTTGATGGGCGCACCGGCGGCCTCGAGGATGCGTTGAACGGCGGATGTGACTTCCGGCCCGATCCCGTCTCCGGGAATGACGACAATATTACGTTCTTTCATTAGCGCGGTCCGTATTCCGTTATTGGGTGAGTGACTGTGCGCGCTACTGTATCGGGCGTTCGTCGATGTGCAATCCCTTTGTGGGCTGAATGCGCGATTTGTAGATGGATCCTAACGTATTTCTAACAAATCGGCCTGACGGCATCTTTTTTGTCTGTGAAGCATACGAAGTCTTTTCATTGGAAAACCACGCGTGTAGAGTTGACTGCCCATTGATGTGTAACAATCCGCACGCTCTCGCGTGCATGTAGAATTTCGATGAAACTCCCATTTACGCAGAAAATGCTCATGGACTGGGCGGGGCCGCGCGTGTTTCGCGAGGCCCAGTCGCTCCATAATCAGGGCTATGTGCAAGATGTGGAGTTCGACCCGCCCATGGTGCGGGGCACCATCGCGCGCGGCACGCGTCCGCTGAAAAGTTCGCTGAAACTTGCGAAAGACGGTAGCGCGGAGAATCTGTGTCCCTGTTATGACAGTTCGGAGCGGGGCATCATCTGTTCCCACGCCATTGCGCTGTGCCTGGAACTGATCCGCCGTTCGAACGACCCGGAGCGGCAAGCGCGCATCGAGGAGGAGAAACGACGGGCGGCGCGACTGGCGGCGGTTAATGAAGAGGACTACCTGAAGCGTGTTCCGGGGGATACCCCGGGCGCCGTGCCCGCGGCGCTGTTCCTGGAACTCGGCGAAAACTGGCGGGACGGGTGCCGGATCGATAATGTGCCCCTGAACGTGCGCATCGAATACGACCACCAACGGTTTGCGCCGGAAGACGTGCCGAAGGAGACGCCCCTGACGTTCAGTGAAAGGGATGAGTCCGTCTTGTTTGTGCTGGAAGATATTGTCGGCGGGCCCATAACAAATGAGATCAGTATTCCCGTCAACGATCTGATGAATGTCCTGAGCCTGTTGCAAGGGCATATCATTCACGAAAAGGGGGTTGATATCCCGTCCACGGTCAACGCCGCTCGCATGACCTCGCGGCTATCGATGGATCTCGACCGGGAAACGGGCGAATTGCTCCTGATGATTCACACCGAATTGCCGCACATGCAGCCGGGTGATGTGCCTTTCTATATCGTTTCTCGTCGCGGCGGGTGGGTGTTCGGCGCGGATAATCTGTGGCCGCTCGAAAAGGTGTTGCCGGAACCGTTGCACGCGATCTATGACGAGCCGATTGCGATTCCGCGTTCGTCCATCCCGCGTTTCCTGCAAGTCGAATTGCCCGTGCTGTCGGCGTTGATGGAAATCGAATACCTGATTCCAACGGATCTCTTTACCGTCGAGCCCGCGATCCCGTCCTTCCGGCTGGTGATCCGGGGCAGTCCCGCCTCGTTGGCGGGCACGCTCTACGCCCAGTACGACGATATCTCCCTTGTGGCGGCGAAAATGAGTCCCGAAGGTCAATTCGCCTTGCCGGATCCGGAAGATATTCTGCGCTATATGGTGCGCAACATGGAGGCCGAAAAGGAGGCGCTCGAACGTTTGGCCGAAACCGGGATGCAGGGCGAGAGCGGCGATGAATTGAGCGATATCGTCGGCAGCCGCGAAGTGCTGAACTTCCTGGGCGGGGCGTTGCCCGCCTTGCGTCGGCTCGGTTGGCGCCTGGAACTCGCGGGCCGCATATCGGGGTTCATGGACGAGGCGGATTTCGCCGCGCCGGTGGTGCATGTGGGCGATGCGGGCGGGCAATGGTTCGAAGTCGGCTTCCATTTTGAGGATCGCGAAGGACTCAGCTTGTCCGAGGCGGAGATTCGTCGCGCCCTGCGGCGAGGCGATTCCTATGTCGAACACGGGGGACGCACCATTTTGCTCGATGCGGACGCCATCCAGTCCATGACCGACGTGTTCCGCGATTGCGCCAGTGAAGAAGGCAGTGCGGCGGGCCGGTTCCGGTTATCGAACGTGTATAGCGCCTACGTGCGCTCGTCATTGGACGCGCTGGACGGTGTGGATGTGGAAGCGGCGCCGACGTGGCGAAGTCGGGCGGAAGAGCAGAATCGCATGCATCCGCTCGAACCGGTGGAAGTGGGTAAGCCGCTCAACAAGATCCTGCGCTCGTACCAACGGGAAGGAGTCAACTGGCTGCGATTCATTGAAACGAACGGATTCGGCGGCATTCTGGCCGATGAGATGGGGTTGGGCAAGACGTTGCAGACCCTGACCTGGCTCAAGCTGAAACGGCACCTTCCCGAGGCGGAAGGAAAGCCGGCGTTGATCATTTGCCCGACGAGCCTGGTCGGAAACTGGGCGGAGGAAGCGCGCCGGTTTGTGCCGGAATTGAGCGTACTGGAAATTTCGGGGGCGGGGCGACACGATCTGTGGGAAGAGATCGAGAACACGGATCTGGTCATTACGTCGTATGCATTGCTCCGGCGCGATGTGGATCAGTACCTTTCGCATACATTTGCCGCCGTCGTGCTGGACGAGGCGCAGCATATCAAGAATCGCTCGACCCAGAACGCTGTGGCGGCCAAGCGCTTGAAAGCCCAGCATCGACTCGTGTTGACCGGCACGCCGATTGAAAACAGCGTGGCCGATTTATGGTCCATTATGGACTTTCTCATGCCCGGCTATCTGGGCACGCACGACCAATTCAGAAAACACTATGAACAGCCCATCGCGCAGGGCGGCCCGTTCGCCGATGTCGCGCAATCGAAACTGCGCCGGAAGCTGCACCCGTTTCTGTTACGTCGATTGAAAAAGGAAGTTGCCAAGGACCTCCCGCCGCGTATCGATCGTGTGGCGTATTGCACGTTGAGTGGCGACCAGCAGATGGTGTACCGCGAACTGCTGAACAACTCGCGTAGGCGCATTTCGGAGATGGTGTCGAAGCAGGGCTTCAACCGCTCGCGCATGGAGATTTTGAAGACGCTCATGCGATTGCGCCAGGTGTGTTGTCACTTGGACCTGCTCAAGCTGGAGGGGGTAAAGAGCAAACATCCGTCGGAGAAGCTGAACCTGTTCTTTGAGTTGGTGGACGAGGCCTTGGACGACTTCCTCAACGCCATCGGGCCCGACGCCTTCGTGACGAAAGACTACCGCGAACTCCTTGCGCGGGACGAGGTGGACGCCGTGTTCGTGACTTCGCCGGACTTTCTGCACGAGGAGCACGCCCTCGCCGCGCTGAACGCGGGCAAGGCCGTGTACCTGGAAAAGCCCATGGCCATCACCATCGAGGGCTGCGACCGCATCCTCCGCGCGGCGGTGGACAACGGAGCGAAGCTGTACCTGGGGCACAACATGCGGCACGGGGCCATCTGGCTCAAGATGAAGGAACTGGTGGATCAAGGCACCATCGGGGAAGTCAAGGCCGGATGGTGCCGCCATTTCGTGGCCTACGGCTGCGACGCCTACTTCAAGGACTGGCACGCCGAGCGCAGCAAGGCCACCAGCCTCCTCCTGCAAAAGGGCGCGCACGACATTGACAT